>JARDZI010000188.1 GCA_029240935.1 Clostridiales bacterium | reverse complement strand
ATCAATTTTGCCATCTTCTCTTATTTTACTTATATAACCCTTCAATCTATCACTAACATCAAGCTTAATAAATATATCATTTTTATAAACAACACCTAAATATTTATTATTTATAATTACTGAAGCTCCTAGTTCTGTAAACTTATAAACTAATAAGTCTACTTCCTCCCCCTCTTCTAAGTCAGATGCTTCCCTTAATATGTGCCTATTAATTTTTGAAGTGGCTACAACCCTTTTACTTTCTTCATCAAAGTACACTTTAACAAAATATTTGTTCCCAGTTACCATTTTTATTTTTTGCTCTGCAAATGGCACTAGCAAGTCCTTTTCAAGACCCCAATCTAAAAAAGCACCATATCTATTGGTATCCTTTACTTCAAGATATGCAATATCACCAACCTTAGCCTTTGGAGTGATTGTCGTGGCAATTAGTCTATCCTCCGAATCCTTGTAAATAAATACATTTATTCTATCCCCTATGGCTAATCCTTCAGGAACATACTTACCAGGAAGCAGTATTTCTTCTTCATCAGAGCTAAGGTACACCCCAAAATCTGTTTCCTTTAAAACTTCTAATTCATTATAATCTCCTATCTTCAGCATCTTTTATTCCTTTCATCTATAAATTTTATTAAAAATAATTTGCTCCTTGCAAGGTTTATTTATACAAAACAGTTTAATAATACTATATGGTCATTTTAACATCTATATATACAAATTTACAATACAAATGATAAACAAAATTGAAGGCCTGCAACAGGCCTTCCTAATAAAAAAATCTCTTGGCTTTTAATAATCTATACTATAACACTTTTCTAGTGTTGAATAGGGCTTCCTGAACTAACCAAGCCTGTGGGAAGTATCTTCCTATTGTCCAGTAGCTTACCCCTCCTAAATTGTATTGGTCTGCTAACCTATATTTTGCATTTATACTTCTAGCATCTTCAAACCAAACCACATGCTGCTTTCTATTATCATCATAATAATTAAAGAAGGGTGCCTGTGACTCCTCATCATAGCGGATAACTGCCCCTTCCCTTCTAGCAAGATCAACCGCAGCAGTATTGGATATGGTTTTTGCAGCACTACCCTCAACAAAAGGAAGAGTCCAATCATACCCATAGTTAGGTATTCCCATAAGAATTTTTCCTCTAGGAATTGCGGTTACAGCATAGTTCAATACCTTTCTCACTTCATTAATCGGTGCTACTGCCATTGGAGGACCATAAGTGTATCCCCATTCATAGGTCATTAATATAACATGGGTTGCAAGGGCTCCATGTACTGGATAATCATGTGCTTCATAAAGTAATCCCTTTTGATCTGCTGAGGTTTTTGGAGCTAGTGCAGTTGTTACTGTATATCCTAGGGGTTTTAGTCTTGCAACAGCTTTTCGTAAAAAATTATTATAGTTTTCTCTGTCTTCTGGATATACATATTCAAAGTCAATATCCAATCCCGAATAATTTTTATTTCTAAGGTTTTGAATAACATTGTCAAGTAGTCTATTCTGTACTTCGTTATTCCTTAATATGGACCTTGCAACATCACTGCTAAAGCCTCCTCCAGCTTCAAGGTTAGTTATTACCATTAATGGAGCGACTCTTGCTGCCCTTGCTGCTTGAACCAGAGGTGCATCATTAATTGGTCTTAAAGTACCATCTGGATTAACTTCATGACTGAAAATACTCAGGTAAGTTAAATGTGGAAGTGTTTTTCTCAGTACCTCCATATTTATATTTGGAAAGGTATAACCATTTACTTCTATTGTACCAAGCTTTCCTGGTCCTGCAGGAATATTAATTACTTGCCCTACACTAATTCTGCCAGGACTTGAAATCTGGGGATTAGCAGTTAGTATATCATTTACATTAAGTCCATATAATTTTGCGATTGAATAAATTGATTGTCCAGGGGCAACAGTATGTTTTCTCTCCCCTCCAATTATTACCAAGCTTTGACCAACTACAAGTTGTTCTGGGTTTGATAGTTCGTTATCAGTAGAAATCTTATTAGCTGAAACACCATATAATCGTGAAATAGAATATAAGCTCTCACCTTTTCTTACAACATGTATAATCAAAAATAAACCCCCGTATTTTAGTATTCTAATTTAATATATGCTAGGTTTTATAAAAGGTCACTATTATTAATGATTCCTTCTGGTAGAACTTCTTCATCAAAATCAATACCAGCCATTTTCATTAAATATATGGCATTTCTTGTTGTAGAAATACCTGGATGAAGTCTATAATCAAAATAAATCTGACCATTTTTATAATATTCTTTAAAATGATAATTATGAACGACCGAGTTATTCTCCCCTGCTAAATCTCCTAATTCTAAATCATGGGTAGATACAAATCCAGATGCTCCTTCTTTTATTAGATTTTTAATAAGTATTCTAGCTCCAGTATGTCTATCCCGTGAGTTAGTTCCCCTAAATATTTCATCCAACAAGAAAAAAACTCTTTTACCCTCTCTTGCTGCCTCAATAATCATTTTTATTCTTAAAAGTTCAGCATAAAAGGAGGATATGTTCTTTTCAAGATTGTCACTTATTCTCATGGAAGTATATATATCCATAATTGAACATTTGAATTCTCTAGCACATACAGGTGCTCCTGTATAGGCTAGAACAAGATTTATACCTGCCGTTCTAAGTAATGTGCTCTTTCCAGACATATTGGAGCCTGTAATAAGTAGTACTCCACTTGGCACATTAACCTGGAAGCTATTAACTACTCTTTCACTTGATAAAAGAGGATGACCAATATCTATTGCTTTAAAATTACATATTTCATCTGATAACTTTGGCATGATCCAACTTGGATTATCAATATGTAATAGAGAAAGGCTTGATAGTGCTTCAAATTCTCCAATAGTTGTAAGCCAATTCTTCAAATTTACTCCAGTTCTCTTTTTCCACCCTTCAAGTGTAATTTGGCACTGATAATCCCAAAGTACTAGAATGTTAAATAATAGATATATCTCACTATGCTTCATATCAATCATATCCACTACTTTTACTAATCCCTTTATTTGTTGATATGCCTTTTGGTTTTTATTATCAGCTAAATCCTTTTTCAAATCATCAAGATAGCTTGAACCAAACTCCTCATCCTCTACTAGCTTTAACATTTTTTCATATGCTTTGATGATATACTTGTATTTGTCAGTAATTGCAAAAACCTTAGCGCTATCCTTAGAAACTATCATCAATAAAAATATGTGACAGCTTAGTAATAGAAAAAAAGGATAATAGGGTACCCAAGGAACAGCTATTGCCAAAATGAGGAAGGATATTGTTAGGATTGGAAGAATTCTGGCTAAGAAAATAACAATAGGCTTTCTAAAAAATTCATTCTTCTCATTTGCCCAAACAAATAATTCCTCTGGATTATTTATTTCATCTGTTTTTGAATTCTCATTTTTTAGAACCATACCCTCAGCTTGAAACCTTTGTCTCCAATCAATCTTCTCTGAGAGAGCTTTAATTGCATTTTGGTTCCTATTTATTTCTGTCTCTTTCTTTAATGGTTCAGTGAAAAGCTCTACTAATTTCTTTCTTCCAATAAATGTGTTTGATGTATTAACAAGTTGAAACAGAGATCCCTTTCCAAATATATCTAAATCCTCAGAAAATCTATGATTTTCATTTTTATATTCCTCTCCCCTGTCCTTGAAATCCTTCCATTCTCCATTTAATCTTTTTAAAGAGTTTTCATTTATCTCATATAAAATTTGTGTATATTTCTTTTGCTCCTTTAGTTTTTCATGTTTATGAATGAGAATTATAAAAAAAAGTATTGCTGCAAACAGTATTAAAGGAATTGGTCTATATTGCTTTTTTATATAAAGATAAATAGTCATAACTAAGCCACCAAAAAAGATTATACCTCTACTAATACTAATAATATTAACTTTCTTTAATAACACTTCAATATTTCTTTTATATTCCTCTCTACGCTTTTCATATTGTGTTTCAGGGCTTCCCCTATCTAAAAATTCCATATTCAAACCTTTCACTCCCTATGTAAAAAACTTTATTCTATTCTGTAATATTATATCAAAAATACTTTCAATTCACACATAATATATATTTGTCACTTATAAAAAAATTTCTAATATTATATATTATCTATTACTAATATCTATATTTAATCGAAACCTTATTTAGGGAGGTGCTGTGTTGTATAATGATCCTTCAAAAAATGCAAAATATAATTTCTATTTTGGCATTCCCCATACTCATACTTCATACTCTGATGGTCAAGGACGTCCAATAGATGCATTTGAATATGCAAGAGGTAAAAATTTAAATTTTTTATTTATTGCAGATCATTCAAACTTTTTAGATGGCGTTAAACACAAAAACTTTGAATATAATAAGCAGAAAAAACAGTATTGTGAAATGGAAGGTTCTCAGTGGTGCAGCACAAGAAAGGAAGTTGAATTTACAAATAATAAATATAAGGATTTTGTTGCACTAAGAGGGTTTGAAATGAGATGGTTTGCAGGAGGACATATAAGCATATTAAACAGCCAAAACTATCTAAATGGAAGAAAGCAGCATTATAATATGGATAAGCTGACTAACTGGCTAGGAAGCCAAAATAATGTGGTTGCAACAATCAATCATCCTAACCGTTCCTTTGCTCCAATTAAATATAATATAGAATTGAATAAGGTTTTGAAACTTGTAGAGGTTGGTAATGGTGCTTTCCCTAGAAATTACATAAGATGTGAGTCTAATTATTATAAACTTCTTGACTTAGGCTGGCAGCTTGGTGCAATTAATGGCCAGGATAATCATATTTGCAACTGGGGTGATTCCGATAATTTAACAGTAATCCTGGCAGAAGCTTTAAACAAGGATGCTTTAATAGATGCAATGGGAAAATTGCGAACATATTCCACAGAAACCAGAAGCTTAAAGCTTATATTTAAGGCTAATAATTTCTGGATGGGTAGCACAATAAATGCTAATAATAATGATTTAATTAACTTTGAGATATCTGCTGATGACAAGTCTGTACCAATTGAAAAAATACAGCTAATATCTAAGGGAGGTTCAATAATAAAAGAATTACAATGTAATAATATGAATAAGGTTACCTGGAGACCTTCTCTAATTGTGAATAATAATGAGAGCTGGTATATTGTAAAAATAATTCATTCAAATGGAAGCTGGGGAATTTCTTCTCCCATCTTTATTAAAACTAAGGACAATTATTGAGGCTGTATTATGGCAGCCTCATTTTTTATTTATATATTATTTAAATTATGTAACTTCAATATATTAATTTCGTATATAATTATGTAATGAGACCTATATATGCTGCATTAAAGAAATTACACATATAACATGTAAAATGTAGTGGCAAGCTTCCACGCCTGCCCGGATTCTACAATGAGCAGAAGCAGGTCAGCCTGCCACTACAATGTGAAAGCTTTAATGCATTATATATAGATCAATATAAGAAATAAAGTGATTGTAAATAAAATATTGTGAGCCCTGCCATTGGAGGTGGATCTTGTTGTATGAGGACAGAAATCTTATTTTAGAAATCCTGGATGGAAACATGGATAGCTTTAACATCTTAGTGAATAAGTATGAAATAGTTGTTTTTAGATTTATCTATAACATTATACGAGATACTGAAGCATCCCAAGATATTACCCAAGAGACTTTTATAACTGCCTATAATAAACTTTATACATATAAGCATGAATATAAATTCATAAATTGGATGTTTCAAATAGCTAAAAATAAAAGTATAGATTATATGAGGAAATATAGAAGAGTATATGAAGTCAATATTGAAGATGTTCAATATGCCCAATATACTGGTATATCTCCTGAGCAATCTGCAGAGTATTCTGAAACGAAGTATTTGGTTCAAGAATTTGTGAATGCTCTAGGTGAAACTGATAGGCAAATACTATCATTAAAATACTTAAACGAAGAAACAACCTTTACTGATATTGGAGAAATATTATCCATGAGTGAATCTGCTGTAAAAGCAAGATTTTACAGGCTAAGAGACAGATTTAAAGTATTTAAATGTAACAGAGAAAAGAGGTGTAAAATATGATAAGCTGTTTATCCTTTAAAAAAAGATTAAATGATTTTATAAATAATTCAATTACAGATGATTTAAAAACTTCAATGGAGGATCATGTTCAAAATTGTGAACTCTGTCAAACACTATATGAGGAAGAGCTAAAAATTGAAAAGGCTTTTAAGGATGTTATAAATATTAGAAACATTAATTTTAATAGTTCAAGAGACGAAATAATTAAAGGAATAGACAAAAATAGATATAACAAAAGCTTTTCTAATAAGCTTTTTTATAGAGTTAAAAGAAATATTATAGCTTACGCCGCAAGTGCTGTTTTATTCTTTAGTATTGTTTCAGGCAGCTTCTACTTCTACAGTATATATGTGAATAATTTAAAGGAAATCACTGTAGCAGATGATACTGATAATTTTATAGAAAGTATAGAGTATTATAAAAAAGATGTGAAATCATCACAAAAAGTAGAAAATCTCAAAAGTAGCTACCTAGAAACAAAGCTTCCTCTGCCAACAAACTCCGATAACAAAGATGTTCAAGAGGTTTTAGATAAAATAAAAAATGAACCTCTCCCAACCAGTCCTTGGATATTTGGACATGTAGATAGCAATAGAATTATATTCTATAATCATTCTGCTCTACTTGCATATTCATATAATAATGGCAAGCCAAAATTTTATTCCGGAATTGATCTTGATAAAATTGATGGAGGATATATGCAAGGTTCAATTCACACAGACTTTAATTTTAGTCCTAGTGGTGACTATGTTGTAATTAACAATGGAATGGTCGAATATAATCTTCAAAGCAATAAATACAACATGTATTTATATAGCTTTGAAAGTGGAAAAATGAAAGTAATTTCAAATGAAAATAAGTTTTTTATAAAGGATGCCTGGTCTAGCACTTCAAATTTCTATACATTTGGTGA
>JARDZI010000187.1 GCA_029240935.1 Clostridiales bacterium | reverse complement strand
TATTCCCATTTCATCACAAAGCTCATAATAGTACTCAGGTGGAAAATACAAACAGTGTTTTACTCCATTAAAACCCATATCTTTAATCTGCAATAGCTCTTTCTTCACTGTTTCATATGCGGGGTTGGGGCTGTAAGCCTCAGGATAATATCCCCAATGCAGTACTCCTCTTAAATAAATAGGCTTACCATTAACCAATATCTTGCCATCTTTGCTTTCAATGCTTCTAGCACCAATAGGCTTTTTGTAACTATCCAGGACTACTCCATTTGATAATAGCTTAATCTCAATTGTATATAGATTTGGTTCATCAGGTGACCAAAGCATCAAATTATCCATTTCAATTTTAAATAAACCATTATTTTGCTCTAGGAAAAAGTAATTAACCCTCCCCTTAGGGTCCACCACATCCACTTGAATGCTGCAGTCCTTTCTATTGTTTATCACGTACTCTATTTCTAGAGTTTCATCCTTCATATTAAACTTTGGGTGCACCTCTTCAAAGTATGCTTTATTCTTCTCCAAAATGTTTACACTCTTCCATATGCCACCAAATGGCAGCAGTACATCAGGTATAAACCCAAATAATACAGAACGGAAATAATACCTGCTACTCTTATCAAAATCTGGCTTAATAACCTTAACTGTTATACTGTTTTCTCCATTTAGCAAAAACTCAGTTATGTCAAAACTAAATTCATCCCATATTCCTTCATGCTCTCCAACAAGTTTCCCATTTAAGCTTATTTGGCAATAATAGCTAACACCCTTAAAGCCTAAAACAAATCTCTTTGATTCATCCTTATTTATCCAAAATAACCTGTTATAAAAAAATGGCCCACTGTAGGTTCTATCCTCTAAATATTTATCAACAGTTCCAGGTACCTCAACCTCCATTGAGGTACCCTCTGTATAAGTATTAAAATCTAATTCCCTCTCACTATCAAAATATAGCTTCCATTTTCCGCCTAGACATATATCCATAGTTACTATTTCCTCCACAGCTCATAAGCTTCCAGTATTCTATCTAAATTAAGCCCCTCAGGAGAAGCAAATATGATATCTGCTCCATACATCTTATCTTCAGTTCCTACACCCACTGCAAACATGCCTGCAGCTTTAATAGCCTCAATTCCCACCTCTGCATCCTCAACCCCAATGCATTCTTCAGGTTTAACCATTAATACTTCCGAAGCATTTAAAAATATATCCGGCGCTGGCTTTCCTTGTTTAATCTTATCCACATCAACTATATAATCAATATATTTTTCAATGCCTAAACCCTTAATTATTCCAGGGGCATTTCTTGATACACTTCCTATGGCTATTTTGATGTTTCTCCGCCCCAGTTCCTCAAGTAGTTCTACTACACCCTTAAACAAATCATTTGGAGTAATGCCTTTGATCATTTCCTTATACATTTCATTCTTTTTATGGGCCAACTTAATCTTTTCTTCCTGGGTATATTCCTTCTGTTTTCCGCAATGAATTAAAATTCTTTCAAAGGATTCCATTCGAGAAACACCTTTTAAATTTTCATTAAATTCTCTATCAAAATCTATCCCAATTTCATTGACTAATTTCTTCCAGGCAAAATAATGATACTCACTTGTTTCCGTTAAAACCCCATCTAAATCAAAAACAACAGCCTTTAATTTTCCCACTTTTCATTCCCCCTTATTGAATCTCAATAGCCCTTAACACTCCCTTTCCGACAATTGAAATCTCAAACTCCACTAATTCCTTACCAATTTTAATTTCACAAGTACTCCCATGTACTTCTCCTTTATATTCTTCATCAGAAACTTTAACTTCAACTTCAAGTGAAGTTTCCTCATGGAAATATAAAATAATCTTTTCTGCATCCAATGCTTTTGCTAATTTAATTATAACCCTTTCACTACCTTCAATAGCTACTCCTCTTAAATCACTTATAGAACATTCAACCAGGCTTAAGGCTGGATTCTTTAATTCAAACTTCTGATATATCTTCTCCATACTATTTAATCCAAATCTATTCCCCAATGTATCATTTGTGTGTGACAAATCCAGAATATACTTGTTAGTATAAACCTTCATCCAGTTGCTTCCCCAACCAACCTTATTACTGTCCACCACTTCATTTCCATTGATATATCCATAGGTACTATCCATATCAGCTATCCCTCTGCCAACCCACCTATAGTACTGACCTACAATTAGGTCCTCAGCCAGGGCTTTCTGGGTCAGGGCTAAATAATATTTTTTACTCCAATCTAAGCACTTTAGCCCAACATCAAATATAGTTTCTTTTTTAAACATAATTTCATCTATATTTATTTCCTTTTCAAACAAAAGCTTAGAATTTAAAACATTCCCCTTATATTCATTAAGTGATACTACAAGTGGTGATAATTTTGAACCTGTTTCACTTAAAGCGCAATTAAGCTTAACCCCGATTTTATCAATATCTACACAGCATTTATTCTCTGTTCTCAACTCATAAACATTATCCTCTGTTAATTTGTTCAGGGTATTGTTTAATTCAATGTTATAAATAGAAAATGGTTTTTCAACACCCTCCATTACAAACCTTATTTTACTTCCCATTACTGAATCAAAATTTATAATATTAGGGCTATTAGCTATTTCCTTGTTACCACAACATATTTGCTTCCACTTGTCATCAGCAAAATACTCTATTGTTAGCTTTTCAGGCAGCCTTTCATTATTACTGTTTAGTGTGCTTGAAATGCTGTTGTAAAAATCCACTACAACCCTGTTAAACCTTCTGGTTCCACCTAAATCAATTTCATAAAATTCCATTCCCTCATTATCAGAAGAAATCCATCGCTTTGTATAGTCACCAAAGTAAACATTCTTACTCAATGGAGCTAATACACTTGACCTTGGGTTATTACTGGATACAATAACCTTATTATCTATACCTTTATCATTTAAATGCTTCGAAATATCTACTATATTAACAAATAGATTCTTTTGCCTTTTTATGAATCTCATTCCATCCAGCATGAATATAATATGGCTATCCATTGGGGTGTCAATGTAAAACTCCATATAGTTCACTTCTTTAAAATCAAATTCCCCATTTACTTTCTTAATAAAATCAACATCATTATTTAAATCCATTTCAATATATGCCCATTCATATTTGGACTCATTGTATTGATTTGCAATGTCCCCAAATAAATTAGGTCTTGGTATGAATTCAGCATAATTTCCCTTGTCCCTGTAGAATCTTATTGTTGGTGTTTTATTATCCTTATACCACTCTATTGTTTCCTTCATAAACCTCACACAAAAACTAAAATGAGTGTACTCTGAAGCATTAAGTCTTAAAGCTCTCCTTAATGGGTATTGCAGGGTTATATCCTTACCCTTCCCAGACTCTAATAAAAGTGAACTACTGCCACTTACATAGTTAATTTCATTCATAGTTAATTTTGTATCCTTGTCACCAGTCAATACCCAGTCTGATAATTTAGAATCAGTTGCAACTTCCATTCCCTCTTGCAATACAAATATATTAATACAATCATAGTTAACATTCTCTCCATCAGTTACAGAAAGAATAACACGATAAAAGCCTGGACTATCGAAACACTTGTTAACCGTCCCTCTTTTTGGGCCTACCTTGGGGGGCACTCCATCTCCAAATTCCCAGTGGTATTCAAGGTTGCTTTGGGTTGAGATGGCTTCGAAGGTATAGAATTTACCTGTGAGGAAGGTTTTTGAATTGGCTTTTATCTTTATATCTATATCCAGGGGCTTAGAAGTTCTATGAAGCTCTCTAACATCTCCTACATACTCATCAAAGCAAACAGCTTCCCCGTCGTTTCCATGTATGTTATTGTTTATTAGGCTTATCCCACGAGCATATTTTAAGTATATTCCGTGTCCTATGAAGCCTCTAGCATCTGTTCTGTTATCAAATATTTCATTTTCTTCAATAATCCAATTAGTTGAAGGGTAATCAACTCTATTCCTTATGGCTACTCCTGGACCATTATTGTTGTGAATTTTGTTTCTAATCATCTTAAAGTTTGTCCCTGAACCATTAACAACAGAAATTCCTGCATTACCGAAATTTTCTGGAGCATTTTTAAAATTCACACCGTTATAACACACTTCATTTTCAAGAAGAAGTGTGTTATCTGAATTCCCAAGCCAAAAACCATAGCTTGAGAAGTTAGCCTTGTTTCTTACATATGAATTTCCCTCATCCCATGCCTCTATTGCATTGTTGTTTGCAAAGGAGGTGTCATTTTCCTCAAAATAATTACCTGTTGACATCCAGCCATTTAATGACCTGATAAATAATCCATCTCCACCAAATCTCATATCATTTTTAATAAACCTGTTATCATTAGAACCAGTCTCAATCAATACACTGGCTGAATCCCTAGCATGTATCTCATAAGGCTCCTTTCTAAGTCCCCAACTGAAGTTATTGTTGTAAAATTCATTGCTGCAGGAAGCCCAGAGCCTTAAACCTACATTTGAAGTATGGGAAAAGTCATTATCCTTTACTAAATTTCTGCAGCCATTTTTAATAACAAGTCCACTCCATACATTATTTGCTCTATTCTTTTCTAATTTACAATCATTACTGCCATATAGCACAATTCCACCAAGATCATCATGTTCTTCCCAACCATGATCTGGATTATGATAGTTATAGGAAAAATCATTATTTAGAATACTCCATCCAGAGCAATCCACAAGCTTTAATCCTACTTCAAAGTTTTTTGCACTTAAGTTTTTTATTGTCACGTTTTTAGTGCCAATTGAATAAAAGCCAATTCCATGATATCCAAGTCTGTCATCCTTACCCTTGTTTGTATACCCATAGCTGAATTCATTTTTGTTTGATGTATCCCCAAGCCTTTCCTTCTTTTTACCACCAATAAATACAGCTCCATTTCCTTCAATAGTAATATTGTTGCTCTCTATTCTTATACCTTCTTTTTCAAAAAAGTTATATATACCAGGTAAAAATGATACATCCTCATTTATTATCATTCCAGGTGTAGGAACCACATACTTTTTATCCATAATATCCTCCCTTGTTATGAAATAATAGCCACGAAATGAGCTTCCCTGCCTTCTGCAAGCTATAAGTATGGGAAATCATGACGCGGCTAATATGGGTTTTTAATCCAATTACAATGTTTAACTTTAATATACTATATATGTCCTATTAAATTTTTACACTCCATTACCTGTCATCCTGAGCATAGGGTCAGATCTTTCCCGCTGTTGATGCTGTACAAAGATCCTTCACTACGTTCAGGATGACATCAGATACCAAACAATGTACTTTATTTAATGGGTTGTATATAGTTACTTACCTATTGCTAGCTCTGTTTCAGGGTCAAAGAAGTGTACATTGTCCATATCTATACACATTTTAATCTTATCACCAATATTAATTACATTGTTAAAACGTATTTTGGCTAGAATTTTTTCTTCATTTATATGTCCATTAATAATGTACTCTGAACCCAATCTCTCCAAGAAATTAGCTGTTACCTCTACCTGAGAACCAAGCATTCTTTGATAAATTGAATCATATTCTGTTTGAAAGAACTCTGGCCTTATTCCTATTTTTACCTTTTTGCCTTCGTAATCACTCAAAGCCTTGGTATGTTTGTCAGTTAATACAAGGTTAAGGGACTTTGAAACGAAGTGTCCATTTTCAATTACCCCATCCACAAAATTAATTGCAGGAGAACCTATAAAACCTGCAACAAACATGTTAATTGGTGATGAATATATTTCTTCTGGAGGACCTATTTGCTGTATTACACCAAAGTTCATAACTACTATTTTAGTTCCCATTGTCATTGCCTCAACCTGATCATGGGTAACGTATATTGTTGTAGCCTGTGCATCATGATGAATATTTACTATTGTTTCACGGGTCTGGTTTCTCAACTTTGCGTCAAGATTAGATAAGGGTTCATCCATTAAAAATACTCTTGGCTTTTTTACAAGAGCACGTCCAAGTGCAACACGCTGCTGCTGACCACCAGATAATGCACGAGGTTTTCGCTCTAGATATGTTTCCAAGTCAAGTTTTTTTGCTGCACTTAATATACGCTCGTGTATTTCTTCCTTCTCAATATGCTTCATCTTTAATCCAAATGCCATATTCTTATAAACACTCATATGTGGATATAAAGCATATGACTGAAATACCATTGCAATATCACGATCCTTAGGCAAAACATCATTCATATGAGTACCATCAAGATATAAATCTCCACTTGTAATGGCTTCTAGTCCTGCAATCATTCTTAATAGCGTTGTTTTCCCACAACCAGAAGGTCCAAGTAATACGCAAAAATCCCTATCGTTGATTTCAAGATTAACATCATTTACAGCCTTATACTTTCCATCGTAGCTTTTAGTTAAATCCTTCATTACAATTTTACCCATTATCTTCACCTCTTTTATGATTTTATATAGTAGTAGTTCTCGCATTATCTATTTCTTCATTAACAAATACCTTCATTTCACAAAGTTCTCGGTTGTCCCAAGCATAGTATGGGACTGCTAGCCACGTATTTCCTTCTGTCTCAACACTCAGCTTTACTATTCCTTCAAGCTCTTTATAATCCCATATTGTATTGAACTTGGTAACCCTTGATATATTAATATCCCTAATTCCCTGATGATTATCAATTCCCTCAAATGCATAAACCACAGGTCCTCTCTGAAGTGCTATCTTACCTGCATCCTCTGCTACTCTTGGATCCATGTGAACCCTTTTAACTGGCATTGCAAAGTCTATATCCAGTACCCTGTCCCCATCTAGGACAACATCTAAATGAACATATCCTTTTTCAATGCGAGCTCCCGAATTCATCCTGCCGCTGAAATGATAAGAATATTTATTACACCAGTCAGGTATTCTAAAACATAAAGTAGTGTTTATCTCATATTCAGGTTTAAATTCAATTCTTATCTTACCCTCCCATGGATAATTTGTTTTTTGCATAACCGTTACAGGTA
>JARDZI010000186.1 GCA_029240935.1 Clostridiales bacterium | reverse complement strand
GCAGTATAAGGCATGATAAGGAGAGCTTCATGGAAGCAGTAGATCTTATAAGCAATAATATGGTTAATCTTGATGATTTGATACTTGAATTTGGAGATTTCAACAACTTTGGAAATGAGATTAAAAAAGCCAATGAAAATAGAGAAATCCATAGAATTTTATTAAAGTGGTAGCGTCAGCCGCCTAGGGCTGACCAGGATATCTGTACTTTTTTTAAACATAGCATAACAAAAGGGAGGCATTCTTTATGGATATACATGAGGTTACATATGATTCAAAAGAGATTGGGCTTAAATGTATTTTTGACAACACAGAAAAATTAGGATATAAGAACAATGGACTGGAGTGCAAGAAGGTAGAAGATATATATGGCAGGTTGAAATTTGGAGAGGTTCCAGAGAATAGGCCTATTACCTATGCATCCTATGTAATGTCTGTTGATGGGAAGATAGCCTTTGAGGATGACGAAGTAGGACCTCTTATTGCAAAAAATAATTATTTGGATCCTCCAGGAGCTGTTGCTGACTTTTGGGTTTTAAGCATGCTTAGAGGTAATTGTGATGGTATTGTAATTGGTTCCGGAACTCTAATAAAAGAACCAACCTTCTCAGGTTGTGTTTATGACACAGACCTGGTTGATGCCAGAGTTAAAGAGGGAAGGGCTGTAGCACCCTGGACAGTAATTGTAACAAGAACAGGAAAAAATATTCCATATAAAAATCCTTTGTTTATAAAGCATGAGGTACCCATATTAATTGTTACCTCACCTAATGGATTTGAAGAACTAAAGCTTGAAATTCCAAAGGAATATTACCTGGTTTCAACTATAAAAAATGAAATAGATAAGGGAAAAATAAAAGAATCAATAGCTGTCAACAGGGATAAGATAGGTATTTTAGTTACAGGAAGTGGAGATGAAACAAATCCAGAGGAAATGCTCCAGATTCTCCGTGCCATAGGCATGGAAAAGGTATTAATAGAATCTCCAACCTACTGCCATTACCTAATGAAAAATGGGATGCTAGATGAAATCTTTATCAATACCTCTGGGGTATTTGTTGGAGGTAAGGCTACAAGCATTGGGAGTCAAAGCAAGTCATTTACTTCTCAGGAGCATCCACATAGTGAGATTGTGTCAATTCATATACATAGTCCACATTTTATATATACAAGATATAAGCTTTTATATGATGTAAAACCGAGTAAATAGGTGCTGGTCACCTCATTATTTACATTGGAAATTGCATATTCTGATGGTTTATCAATTATTAGCCCCCGGGAATATTGCAATAAATTACTGATGGTGATTATGCAATTTCCTTATTTAGATATATAATACAGTTTATTTTCTGTCAGGAAGTAAATATAGTGTAAGGAGATGGTTATATGAATAAGGATAGAAGAATTAACCATATTTTTAAAGCTGATGGCAGGGCATTAATAGTGGCCATGGATCATGGATCCTGCACAGGTGCTACTGCTGGCTTAGAAAATCCAGGTGAAACTATTGAACAAATTATAGAAGGTGGAGCAGATGCAGCCTTAGTAAACTTTGGAGTTGCAAGAAGGTTTGCAAAGAAATTATCTTCTATTGGATATATAGCACGTTTGGATTTACCTCCAACATACATGGGAAAAGGCCATGATTCTAGACTTGTCTTTGATGCTGAGTATGCTATGAAAATGGCTGCAGATGCAGTAATACTAAATATAGGGCAAGGGGTTGGTGTTGAAGAGGTTACATATCCACACCTTGCAGAAACAGTAAGCTACTGTGATAGTATAGGAATGCCAGTATTTGCAGAGTCATTTCCTGGAGGCTTTGATCCTGGAGTAGAGTTTAAAACTCTGGATAATATTGCAAGAGGAGCTCGTATAGGATGTGAAATTGGGTGTGACTTTATTAAAACAGCATATGTTCCAGGCTTTGAAAGAATAGTAAAGGAAACCTTTGTTCCAATTGTTGTACTAGGTGGCTCCAAAACTAGTGATGAAAGAGAATTTTTAGCATCTATTAAGGATGCAATGGAACATGGAGCAAGTGGGGTTGCTATTGGAAGAAATGCTTGGGGCATCGGGAACACTATAAATATGACAAGGGCTTTAGCAGCTATTATTCATAAAAATGTATCAGTAGAGGAAGCCTATGAAATATTAAAATGTGGCAAATAATTTGAAATCCTAAAAATGGACTAAAGCTTATGGAGGTTGAAAAATGAGTAGGTACCTTGTTGGTTTTGATATAGGAACTCAAGGATCTAAAGCAATAATTACAGATACTAAAGGTAATATTATAGCAAAAAATCAGATAGACCATAAAATACAAGTTCTAAAGCCTGGGTATCAAGAAGAGAATATGAATATTTGGTGGAATGAATTTAAGGAATCCATCAAGTATTTTTTAGGTTCATACAATATTAAAGCTGAGGAAATAAAGGTTGTAGGGGTTACGGGTTTAGTACCTGGTTTGTGCCTTATTGATAGAGGAGGAAATCCTGTACGAAATGCAATACTTCATACAGATGTTAGAGCTGTTAATGAGTTAGAATATGTTAACGAAAAATTAAATATAAGTATTACCCACGGCTGTATGCTCCCAAAATTAATGTGGGTTAAAAACAATGAACCAGAAAATTATAAAAAAACATATAAGGTAATGGTTCCCCATGGCTATATAGCATACAGGTTAACTGGAGAAACCACAATAGATTATGATACTTCCACAATAATTGGGGGTATATTTGATGATAAAAAGCTTCAATGGATAGATGAAAAAATTGAAATTCTTGAGCTTGATAGGAGTATTTTTCCAAATTCATATCCATCAAATCATGTTATAGGAAATATTACAGAAGGGGCTGCTAAGGAAACAGGCTTAAGCACAGCTACAAAGGTTATTGTAGGAACTGGTGATTCCTTTGCTTCCATGCTTGGTGGAGGTGCATATGAGAAAAAGTATGTGATGCTATATCTTGGTTCTTCTACTACCATAGTTTATGCAGATGGCTCTCCTGAAAATTATGTTGAGCTACCTCATTTTGGTGATGATAGAGGTGAGTTCCTAGGAAAAATTTTATCCTTTGGAGAATCTATTTCTCACCTAAAGAACACCTTAAGATATGATGGCTGGGAAGAATTAGAGGAAGGCCTTAGAAATATACCTGCAGGTTCAGAGGGCTTATACTATATGCCACACTATAAACAACAAACTCAGAGCTCCTTCTTTGGGCTAGATGGAGAGTATATTCTAGGTTTTAGGGGAAAGCACAGTCAATTCCACATATACAAGGCATTAATAGAGGGTATTTCCTATAATATAAGAGCAAATCTTAGTAGCTTTCATAAGGATATTGATGTGATAAATGTATTTGGTGGAGGAGCTAATTCATTAGAATTATGCCAGATAATTGCAGATGTATTAGGCAGAGAATTACATCTCTCCCATAAGAAATGTACAGCCCTAGGCATTGCCTTTTTGGCTGGTTATGGTGCAGGTGAAATAAAGGAATTCAGTGAGCTTAATAATTGGTATAAGGATGATATTATAATAAAACCTAAGGAAGAAAATGTTAGGGTTTATAATAACCTATTCCCCAAATATGAAAAGATAAAGAGAAGCATTTATGAATTGGATTCTCTATTAGACTAATTTCAGCAATGTATTTTTGTAAATTTAATCAATGCTTGTATTGTTGCATTTTTATTCATCAGCTTAAAAGAAAATTGTAAATCTATATCACAGTTTTTAATGATTGATACAATGAATAACAAGAGGGGGACGTTAATGGAAACAGATGACAAAAGTTCTAGTATAATACCCTGGTTTAAATCAGGAGATTTTGATGCAACTATTGGAGTTTTTTTTGATGGATTTACTAAAATTCTAGTCGGTGTAAGTGTAATGGTAGGTGTTATGAAAATTCCTAGCAATATTGTTTGCGGTAAAATTGTATCAGCCATTGGGTTAACAGCATTTTTGCTATTAACATTTAGTACATTTTATGCTAGATATTTAGGAAGGAAAACTAATAATCCTAATGTTACAGCACTACCTGCTGGACTTAGCGGAACCTTCTTTGTATGGATAAGTGCTATACTCCTACCTGTTTATTTTTCATCCCTAGACCCGATTTTTACTTGGAAGGTTGGTGTTTTTGCTAACCTATTATACTCAATATTTATATTTTTAAGCTCCTTTGTAATAAAATATA
This sequence comes from Clostridiales bacterium, assembly GCA_029240935.1. GTDB lineage: Bacteria > Bacillota > Clostridia > Clostridiales > Caloramatoraceae > JARDZI01. The sequence goes on along the minus strand of JARDZI010000186.1, from coordinate 2,830 downwards.
TATTAAAATATGTTCCATCCCAGGCATTGCTTGGGAGCCTGGTAGGTGGCTCAATAGCATGGTTATTAATTTCATCATTGGGAGAAGGATATGCCAAACCTATAATTATGATACCTACTTTATTTACAGTTTTAACCTTCTATTTTGGAAGAATAAAGATTAAGAAATTATCACCAGTCTTTGTTGCTGTTGGTATTGGTACCCTAATAGCTTGGACAACAGGTGTTATGCAATTTGATGCACTGAAAAACTCCTTTGACAATATAGGCTTATATATTCCACTGCCACAGTTTCAATTATTTTCTGTGGAAGCATTTAGAACTGCTCTTAGATATTTTCCACTGATAATTTCCTTTGCATTTACTGATATTGTAGCAACAGTACAATCCACAGAACAGGCAGCGGCTAGTAATCAAAAATATGACAGAAGGATATGTTTGTTATCTCAAAGTACTGTAAGCTTTGTTGGAGCTCTATTCGGGAATCCATTCCCTGTAACCTATTATTGGGGACATCCAGCCTGGGTAAAAGCTAAGGCAGGAGCATCCTATACAATGTTTACTGGTATAACATATTTATTTTTGTGTGTAAGTGGTTTGGTAGCTGTTGCAACCTCAAGCATACCTATAGCTGCAACACTTGTTTTATTAGTATTTGCTGCTATAACAACAGGAGTACAAGCTCTTGAGGTTGTTGAAAAAAAGTATTATCCAGCAATTATTATTGCTATAGCCATACCTATATTTGAATTGATATATGATAAAATAAACAGTGCTTTAGGTGCAGCTAAAAGTGCTTTTGACACCGCTCTTACAGCTGCAGGAATAGACTTTGCAGCAGACAAGGTAGTAGTTTCTGCAACAGACATGGCATCATCAGGTATTCCTGGAGGATTTGAAAGTTTATCCCATGGTTCTATGCTGATAGCAATTTTATATGCTTGTATATTAATATTTATAATTGATAGGAAATGGAGTGCTATTTCAATCACATTTCTTGCAGCAAGCTGTTGTGCATTTATTGGAATAATTCATTCAAGTGAAATAAAATTATATGCAGCGCCTCAATATGTTTGGCTATACTTTTCAGGTGCAGCAGTATTTTTTATAATTTCATTAATAGGTATAAAAGAGAAAAACTACAACCCCAAAATATAAAGAATTGAGGCGATTAGGATGAAAACTTTAATATTAAATGGTTCTCCCCGTAAGAATGGGCATACTGTAGCTCTAATAAATGAAATGACAGCAGTACTTGAAGGGGATATAAAAATTGTAAATTGTTATACTGCTAATATTTCCCCTTGTATAGATTGCAGATATTGTTTTACTCATAAGGGATGCTCAATTAAAGATGAAATGCAGGATATTTATGATTACCTTGTAGATTGTGATGCAGTTGTTATAGCTTCCCCCATGCATTTTGGAACTCTTACTGCAAAAACTATTTCTGTATGTTCTAGACTCCAATCCTATTGGTCTTCCAGACATGTCAGAAAGGAGAACAAGGATAATCTTAAACCTAAATATGGTGCTCTGATTGTTACAACAGGAGGCAGCTGGCCTAATATGAACTTATTAGCTGAGGGCATTGCAGATTTTATATTTGATCATACAGAAACAGAGCAAATAGGATCAGTATATGCAAAGGAAACTGATAAATTTCCAGCAAAGGAAAATTTACATGCAATAAATCAAACTCGTTTCTTGGCTAATAGATTAAATGAATTGTGTAGTAGTAGGAATAAGGATTAGGTGGTATAATAATATTTTCATTTTCTTGATTTTTATGGTATATTATTTTTAGCATGTTCTATTAAAATTTGATTTATTATTTTTTGATAATTTTTAGAATTTTATATAAAGGGGTTTCTATATGGATAAAAATGATTTTACAAAATCACCGTATTATATACAAATTAGGGATGTTATATATAATAAAATAATTAGTGGCGAGTATAAGGCAGGAGATAAATTGCCCTCAGAAGACAATTTAGCAGAGTTTTTTGGAGTCAGCAGAATGACAGTATGCAAAGCATTAACGATGTTAATTAACAATGACTACTTAAATAGAGTTCAGGGTAAGGGAACCTTTGTTAGCAAGCTAAGAAAAGAAGGCTCTAAGCTAGATGTTGCTGGATTCAGTGATTCTATGGTTAACAAAGGGTTTAAGGTTAACACACAAGTATTTCTGAAGGAATTAGAAATACCAACAAAGGAAATTGTAAGAAAATTAAATATTCCATTTACCCAAAAGGTGTTACACCTAAAAAGGCTAAGAGTTGTTAATGATGAACCTATTGTTGTACAGGATTCTTATTTAAACATAAAATTATGTGAAGAATTAGTTGATATTGATTTTGAAAATAACCCATTATATGAAACTATAAGAAACATCTGTAAAAAGGACATTATAAGAGCCAATGACATTATAGAAGCAATTAGTGCAGAAAGCGAAATCAGCAAATTGCTAGACATAAAAGTAGGTGTTCCTGTACTATTAACTAAAAGAACTGCCTATATAGAAAATGACATTCCAATAGAGTTTACCTACAGCTGGTACCGAAGTGACCAATACGTACTGGAAGTAGAGTATAAGTAGTTTTGATACAGCAGATTTTAAGACAAATGAAGGAACAGGCTACAGCCTGTTCCTTTTAAGTTTTTCAAAGCCCAGGTACTAGGGACGCATACTAAGTGTTTTTCACCACTGGACAGAGAGACCTGGGACACATACTAAAGCTTTCCGTAAATGCATACAATTTCCATTTGTAGGAAATAATACAATAACTAAACTATTACAAATGGAGGTTTTTTATATGCCAAGAAAA
>JARDZI010000007.1:35180-39400 GCA_029240935.1 Clostridiales bacterium | reverse complement strand
AAAATCAAACTAACATCCCCTTTCGATGTTACTCGCCGGCTGTAGCTTAATTATGCCACGGGGAGTTTCTATAAACAAGGTAAAGAATAGTTATAGGAATTTTTTACTGCCACTTGCTTTACCTCTCTCTACCTCGTAGGGGCGAACGCTGTTCGCCCCTACATGTGAATATGGATGTATACGACAATAGCCTCTTACTAATCTTTCTTAAACAACCCCATCAGTCTATCAAAAAAACTCTTCTTCTTTTCCTGTACAACCTCTACCTTTTTAACTTCTTCCATTTCTACTGATGGAGTCTGCATTACAAATTGAACACTGGAATTCTTATTCCTTTCATTATCCATAAATGAAGTATATGAGCTTTTTCCATCAGCTCCACCAATTAGTTCCCCAAGGTTATCAGATATAGATATCCTAACCTTTTTAATTCCTTTATTCAACTTATTAATACCCGTTTTTATTGCAGTCCGGCCATCAACAAGCTTTTGAGTGTTAGTTGGTAATGTTGATACATTCTTACTAATCTCTCCTAATGCACTGTTTATATCTCCATATCCCTTAAACAAGCTATTTGTTCCAGCCTTTAATACTCCATAGTTTTTACTAAGCATGCCTAAGTAGGTTGGAAACTGCTTTGATTTTTCTGAGATTTCCTTCATGCCTAATTGGACTTGAGAAAAACCTTTATTATACTCTCCCAAGCCTCCATAAAGCTGCCCAATACCACCCTCTAGCCCACTAGCACCGCCATTAACTTGAGTAGCACCACTGCTTAGTTCTTCTAGAGCCTTGCCCTCCTGGATTATTCCCTGTGCCATTCCTCTAACCCTTGGATCTGTACTTTTTAATAGTTCCTGAGCAAGAGCTACAAGTTGGCTGTGCCCTTCCTTAAGCTCAGTTATTCCATTGGATAGCTCCTTTGTTCCTTTACTCAAATTTCTCGAGCCATCATATAAACCACCAACACCCTTGTAGGTTTCTTCACTTCCTTGATACAGCTTATCTAATCCTTGATATGCTGCATCAATGCCATCAATCATCTTCCCAGAATCATTTGCAAACTGGGACAGTCCATTATGAAATTCCTCCATTCCACTGGTTATGTTCTTTGATTCTTCATATATCTTACTTGAACCTCTATAAATATCGGACAAGCCTTCTCCTAACACAACCATGCCAGTTTTTAATGCCTTTGTTCCTGTGATTGTATCTCCCATTCCATTTTCCAGCTTGCCAGCATTCTCCTCAATCTCAGCCAAACCATCTGTAAGCATATTAAGCCCTTCCTTCACACTTCCTGGAAGTGCAAACTCAGAAGGTACAGCAGAAATTGAAATTGATTTTAACTCCATTTCAATACCATCCATTTCTACCTCAAAGCTTTGGGTATCTCCAGGAAGACTTACAAAAGTTACATTTGCAGAACTTCCTACCACAACCTTGCTTCCACCCTTGACTTTAATATTCTTAAATATATCCATGTCTACAGGAAACTGAATCTGGGTCATAAGCTTAGGAGCTTCTCCATTCTTTTCACTAGTATATTTAATGTTAATAACAACCTTTAGATGTCCACTTTTACCTGCTAGCTCTTCACCTTTTAACTCTTTTCCATCAAGATAATATTTAATAACAACTTCAATAGGTGATTCTTTATTTACAGTCCCTTCATAATATAAATCAGTATTCTTATATTGGGATAGTGGCCATTTTAGTATATTACCATCTATTGAAGGAGCTGTTTCATCATTTAAATTTTTAATATTTGTATATTTCCCGTAGTCAGTAAAGAATTCAGAACCTTCTATTCCAAATACATGGTTTACAACCTTAATATTATTAACGCTCCCATCATGGTTTAAATTTATGTAAACAGTCTCATCTTTACCTGTTTCAGCCATGGCTGCCAAAGGTGAAAACACCATAAACAACACTAAAAATACGCTAATCACTTTCTTTTTCATTTTTCACACCCCCTATTATTTTCAATTTTTATAGGTTTTGGCCATCCAAATGTGGTTGAACCTATTATTCTTCCGAATATGAGAAGCAGTGCAGGTAATAATACATACACAAGTATTAAACTTATAATCGCTCCTCTTCCTATAAGTAATGTAATTTCAGCAGCAGATTTTATAGTAGTTATAAAATATACACTAAAGGTGCCTGCAACTAATATCAATACACTTGTTAGTACCGATCTTCCCGTGTCTGATATGGTTTTTTTCATTGCCTCAAGTGGGGACAGTTCCTCTAAGTTTTCCTTATACCTTGAGGTAAGCAGAATTGCATAGTCTACAGTTGCTCCTAATTGTATTGCTCCAATTACTATGAAGCTTATGAAATTTACAACCTCCCCTTGAAAATAGGGAATACTAAGGTTAATCCATATTCCAAGCTGAATAACAAATACCAATATAATCGGCAGGGTTATTGATTTAAAGGTTATAAGTAGAATCAAACCTATAAGTATAATAGATATTATGCTTACATTGACAAAATCACTTGAGGTCACATTTTGCAAATCAAGATAAATTGCAGGCTCTCCAGTAATATAGAATTTATCATAACTATTTTTTAATAGCTTTTGAAGGTTTTCAATCGTCACCTTTGTGACTTCCCCTTCTGTGTCCGACCCTATTCCTACAAGAAAATATGTGTATTCATTTGATACAAAGGCTTTTCTAACACTTTCCGGTACAAAGGATTCAGGAATCGCCCTATCAACCATTGTATAGAGACCTTCAACACTTGAGATATTTTCTATGGCTTTAATATCCCTTACTACTCCATTTATTTTAGCCTTATCAGATTTCGGAATTATGACAATCAGTTCATTATTCTTTTCAAAAACCTCATCAATTTTTTTATTTGCAACTACTGCTTTCTTATCATTCGATAGGGTTTTTTCATCGGAGTAATAATATTTTAAATTTGTCTGTCCAAGAAAAGCTGGTATTGCGATCAGAGCAACCAATATAATGGCCACATTTCTAAACTTAACAATCCATTTTGAGATTTTGTTAAAGCTTGGGAGAAGGATTTTATGTTTATAACTGCTAAACTTTTTATCAGTTATTAAAACCAGACATGGAAGGAGGGATATTACTGAGATCAGGCTTAAAAATACTCCCTTTGCTAATACTAAACCCATGTCCTTTCCTATTCCATATTTCATTATCACCAGTGCTAAAAAGCCTGCAACAGTTGTTAAAGCACTTGAGGATACAGAGCTAAATGTCTTTTCAATAGCACGAACCATTGCATCCTTTTTATCACCGATTTGGGACTCCTCATGATATCTATGTAGCAGAAATATAGAATAATCCATGGATACAGCAAGCTGTATGATGCTTGCAACTGAGAAGGTCATGGTAGATATCCTTCCAAATATAAAATTTGTTCCCATGTTTATGATTATCGCAACTCCTATGGCTGCAAAGAACAATAGGGGTTCCAAATAGGAGCTTGTTGCCATTAGGAGAATTATTGTAATTATAGCAACTGCTACAATTGAATAATATGTCATTTCCTTTGTTGCGGTATTTTGCGTCTCCCCAGATACTGCTGCTTGACCTCCAAGATAATATTCTCCATCCATCATTTTCTCAATTTCCTTCAGAGAATCCTGTGTTATTTTTGAATCATTGCTCCCTGTAAATTGTATCTGAAGAAGACTATAATTACCTCTTTGAAATCTTTCATATGTAGCCTTATCCATAAACTCTACTGGTTTTTTTATATCCTCAGCATCATCCATCCAAATAATCTTTTGAACTCCTGGCAAATCTTCAATCTTATTTTTTATTTCTACAACTTCATAGGGCTTCTTATCCACAAGCATTAATTCTGCTGTACCCTTTATATCAAATTGCTTTTCTAGTATGTCCCTGCCCTGTATGGAATTCATGTCTTTTGAAAGATAGGAGCTCATATCATATTCTACTCTTACGAATCTCATTCCTATAAAGGACATACTAATAGCTAATAGGTAAAAAATTAAAATGAATTTCTTGTGATTGACAATGAAGCTGGCAACCTTTTTCATTCCTTCACCCCCATATATAATTTTGGAATCTACACATACCCAACTAAGAATTTTTTCTTTTGGAGTTTTATGAAATGGATTTGTATGTTCTGACAAAGAAATTACATTCCCAATTGTAGTGGCAGGTCTCCGCGCCTGCCAGGTCCTTACATAGGGCAGGATCAGGCAG
>JARDZI010000007.1:0-35155 GCA_029240935.1 Clostridiales bacterium | reverse complement strand
CCACTACAATGTAAATCTTTCTTGCGTTGTATATACGTGCTTTATCAGTAGTATTGAATTGTCACAAATATATTTAATCGTTTGTTTTAAATGTATGTTTTAAATGTTTATTTTAATAATAGCATAGTATTTTTTTATGGTCAATATGAATAAAAAAGCGGTAGGAATAAATTCATCCTACCACCATCAAACTATTTTATTTATATGCTTAACCCTTTAATATGGAATTCACAAGTATTGTTATATACTCATTCAATTCATCACTATTATCTATATCCATAATTCCTTTACCTTCACTATAAATAGATGATACTGCTTTGTTAATTACAGGTCCTAGGATTCCAGAAAAAATTTGCATGTACTTATAGTTTAACAGTTTCTCCTCATTAATACCTGTACTTTCACGAATGATATTTTTAACTGAAACCTGCATTTCACTATTAAGATATATATTCTTTATGATTGCTGGATTATAGTTCTTATCCTCAGACACAATGTTAACTATTAATGCAAGTAGAGCTGGATACTTAAACATGAAATCTACTACTCCCTTTGCCCACTGTATTAATTTCTTAGAAGGGGGCAATTCCTCATTAACTAATATTTCATGCTGTATTTTATAAAGCAGATCAGTATAATGATTTTCAACTTCCCTTAGCAGATTGTTTTTATTCCCAAAATGATAGTTTATTGCTGCAATATTAACCCCTGCTTTTTCGGAAATTTCTTTTATTGTTACCTCTCCCTTTAATCCTACAATATCTATTGCTGCCTGAAATATTTTACTCTTAGTATCTGTTAAATCATTGCTCATACAAATCCCTCTTTACTAATCAGTTTGCAGTGCTTTAATTACATAACTTACTGTTATTCATATGTTACCATACTACAATATAAATGAAAAGAGAGAGCCTAAGCCCTCCCATAACCGCTATGCTTTATTCTTAAATAAAAGATATATACCACCAAGTACAAAAAGTACTGGTATAAAGTAGGTGCTTATATATGATCTAATGATATTAAATAATGGACTCCCCTGGGAGAAATTATGAAGTATAGCAATACCGCCTACTGCTATTAGTCCTATTGCTATAATCAAGCTGAAATTTTTCCCTAGCTTTTCTCTATCCAATGCTACCTGTGAACCATCCTTCATGTATTTGTTAAATATAAAGTCCATATCAGGCACCGGGTCTCCTCTATCTATTTTATTTGCTAATGTAAAGGTATCAAAGAAGGTATAAAACCATATTGGTATTTTAACAATCGCTGATAGAAATCCAATTCCAAGTATATGAAATACAGGTTCTATAAGCAAAAACAACATTAATATTTGAATACCTTTTTTCACTAAACCCAGATACATATATCCAACTCCCGGAATAAGGGCTGTTAAAAAGGTTAAAAAGCTACTTCTTACATTTTTATTTTCCATAACATTCACCTATCCTTATATAATAATTAGTTTCTAAAGTTTGCTGTTCCCTGATGTACCTTTATATTAACCTTCCCTGTTCCCTGTCCAAAGGTTTTTGACATACCTGAGTTTATGCTCTTATCATTGTTTATTCCTGTTACACCCTGGCTGAGCTCTATTTTTACATCCACATTCTCATCATTTGTTCTTACACTTGCAATTCCTTGATTCAAATCTATGTTAACAATTTTGCAGACCTCATTATTCACATCAACCTTCCCATTGTCAGCTTGAATATCAATATTTTCTGACTTACCTCTGATATTTATATTCCCATTCTCCCCCTTTAAATTTATAACTTTAGTATCATCGATGTTAATATTACCATTTTCATAATCCATAACTATACTTTGTGTTCCACTAAGCTTAACATTAAGATTGTCAGCTTCTACATAAAAGTTCGATTTATCAAATCCATCATTACCCTTTAGATCTAAATTATCGACTAAAAACTTAACATTATATCCTTCAGGAATGTACACATCAAATTCCACTCCATCAATAAAATTATCCAATAACTCTATTGTATATCCATTCTCGTCCTTCTTTTCTGTTATGTCATACTTATTAACAAAACTGTCCTTATCCACATAAACCTTACCCTCTACTCTTATATCTCCGCCATTTGATTCCTTCAAATCAATACTTGCATTATTAGTGTGAATATAGAGTACATTCCCATGAACAGGCATACTCTTACTTGAGTTTATTGGTTTAGAATCATTAAAGCCTATACCACCTAAGCTTATATGAGTTCCACCTGTTACAGGCCAATTATCAAACCAGTTGCCAAATCCAAATTTAATTCCATTAAACAAATTTGCAATTAACATTATAATCAATACAGGTACTATTAGAAAATTAAACCCTACTCTTTCTCCATCCTTTCTTCCAAACTGTACAAGCACCTCAATACCTAATATAACAATTACCATTGGCCACCACTTAAAAACCTCAGCTCCTAATTCAGGATTAACCTTGCTTATTATCATCCACGTCCCAAGGTATATTAACCCTGCCGCAGCTGATATTGTTCCAATTCTTTTCATATAAAAACCTCCTCTATAAACATTTATTATTTTCTTTGTTTTGTTTTTCATATATATAGACGCAGGAAGAATTGAATATCCCATGGAGGTTTTATAATTCTTTTGGAAATATTTCGAGAAAAGGTGACAGGCACATCAGATATAAGATTTTAAGTAATCTTATATCTGATGTGCCTGTCGTATTATTAAGGTAAGTGCACTTGTTGCCCCTCACTTCTTATCATTTTCTTATTAGAATAAACCTTTGTCTCAGATACCAACCATATCTGTATTATCGTTCATTATAATTACCTTATCCTTATAAGATTCAAGCATTTTTAAAATATTATCCTTTGATTTTTCAAATCCTTTACTCCATTTATACATACTCAAAAGCATTTTCAAGGTTGGTATATAATTAGATTTCTCCAATTTAAACTTTTGCCTAAACCAACGTTTAGCAATGCGATATTTTCTTTTATAGGGTGGTGTATTCAGTAAAATAATCCTATCAGCCCTATCAAATCCATCATTAAAGCATTCGCGATAAACACCTTCAATAATCCATTTTTCACTATTAATTATCCCACTGAATACAGAATCTCTTTCCTCTGGAGACCTTCTAGTACCGCCGTTTGGAAATCTGATATGAACTACATTATCCAATTCATACCATTCAATATTATATTGATTTGATAGTTTTTTAGCCATTGTGGTTTTTCCACTGGCAACTGACCCTATTATATATATTTTATTATGCAGCATATTATTATGTTCTTCAGTCAGTTTCCTTATCATATTACACGACTCCTCATAAACTATTATGCTATTCTATTTATTAAAATACTATATCAACCACACATTCCTCTCGTGTAGCAGTTTTATGTTTAAAATCGATGAAGTACTTATAGTCATGAGCAAATACAAGAGCATCTGTTAAGGTTATTTTCAAAATACAAGTATTTGCATCTTCTTCACAAACATGTTTGTCATAGAACCCACAGAATACCTGTTTTAGCTCTTCTCTTAGTTCTCTATTTTGCTCTTCTAGGGGATTGCCAATATTTTCTCCTAGGCCATGGGCAACAAACAAATTATGATTTAATGCAACATTTGGATTTTTCATAATTTCTCTCATTTTGTTGCTTAAGCTATAGGTTGTAATATAAAAATCATTTTCCTTATAATATGCGTTTATTACCCTGATGTTTGCTTTATCCCCGTTGACTGTTGCAAGCGGCATAGCAACATCTCGTCCATATAATTCTTTCATAACCTCTATGGCTTCATTAAAATAATTCATGGTTTCCTCCCTTTTTATAAATAAACAAATCTACCAGCCAGGTGGACGGCAACATTTTATTTGCAGATGTGAGGGTACTATTTTTAGGTCAGCTCTAATAAATGTGAGATATCATTAAATAACTTGGACTTTTGAAGGACTTAACTACTATATAATGGCAGGTCTATTAACAATTTTAGTAATTATTTGTGCCAAGGTAATCAATTAACTTATCTGAGAACTATAATAAAATTCTTCAGCCTTTTTAAACAATAACTTATGGATTAAAGGATATGTTAGATTTTTGGGAATAGAATTAAATAATTTTATATCTTCTATTTCAGAGTTTGGTAATTCACCAAGTTCTTCTATTTCACAATAAAACAATTTTCCCAAAGATACTTTTTCATCTACATTTACAGAAGAGATACATATTGGAATCAAGGTAAATTTTTTTGCTCCTGTTTCTTCAAATAATTCTCGAGAAGCAGTTGTATCAATATTCTCACCTTCTTCACGTGTTCCACCAGGGAGTTCCCAAGTTTTCTTTCCCTTCCCCCTTACAAATACCCACTTTTCTTTATACCTAGCAACAATTATTGCACATAAAAATTTACTATCTTCCATAGGCTGCAACTCTAATAAATTTACATAAACCATATTAACCCTTCTTTTTCACCTTAATTTAATGCTTATAAGCAATACATTCTTATAGCCTGTCTTTCTTCTCAGCCCTATCTATGAAGTTCATATTTGTAAGCATATAGTTTAAATTGTGCTCCCACCTGCTAGTACATTCAAATCCAAATCTATTAAGTATCCTTTACATGCTTGAGCTTGAGCCCATTGTTTCTGCATAAATATACTAAAGTTTTAAAGTGTTAAAAGCAAAATCTATAGCTAATTCAACTTCTTCAGTTCCATATCCCAATCCTTTATAATTATCATTGGCAAGTATAATCCCAATTTCATATTAATTTTTTTCATAATTAATTCTTTTAAAAACTAATTGACCAACAGTTGTTTCATCACATAAAAAGATTCCAACTGTTGAATACCAGGACTCCTTTCAGTAATATTATCATATCTTTTGTCTTCTCTTTCTTTTTCATATAATCTTTGCATTGCTACACATCCTCTAATCATATATGTTAATAATTAAAGATATTCACCATTGATTTGTCATCAGAAGTATAATATTCATGTTGTGTTTTGAGTAAACTCAAAATTTCCTGAACAATGTTCTCGGTTATTGATGATAACTCAATTAACTCACTACCACATCTAAAATATCTTTTACCATCTGGATATTCGTAAATATATCCTTCCGGTGTTCCTTTACACTTTCCACACTTATAACAGCCTGTATACTTGAAATCAAATTCTTCAATAACCTCTCTTACGCTATCATGAAAGATGCTTGAGTAATTTCTAGATGCATAAAATTTCATTTTCAATTTAGGCTTGCCATCCTTAAATGAATACTTTAGAAGATGCTTCTTTGTCTTGCTGCTTGTAAAGACATAATTAATATCCTTAGTTTTTGCTCTTTTAGCCTTATATCCAAGTTCATATGCGAAGTTTGCTATTTCCGAATAGATTTTTTTATCCTCATCATTCAAACTATTTAAAAAATTATCTAAAGTCTGATCCATTTTTAACACCTCTTTATATATGCTTAATCTCTCACATTTGCTACGCTTTGCCTTTTTCTATTAATACGCTCTTTTGCTTCAATGACTACCGAAATAACAATCATTAGCAATTTCCCTGACCCTTAATGAATGCTTCCTAGCGGTGTATTGCACCCTGTGAAGGGTGTCTGTTGATCTTATGTTATCGGCAGTTCCATTACCACAAATCTATCAATTACACAGCCTTTTATTGCTCAATTAACAATATAAAAATATCTCATTAATTATTGTATTTTAGAATAATTCAATCCTCTTGGTGATTCATCAGAATAACTACTTGAACCATTATTAAATATCCAATAGCGCTTGCTTCAACACTTCATAGTGCCATGAATATAAATGCTCTGGCTTAAGGGAGAGAGCTTTCTGTTTGTCAATAATGATTTTATCATCTGCAACATTTATGAAGCTATGAAAAGGTCCTGATGACAAAAGTGATAATCCTGTATATTTTTCCCATTCCTCAAATGTGACAAAATCATTCTTAAGTAGCAAAAGAGTTAAATCGTAAAAGGTTTTTTGCATGATTCTAAGTTTAAAATCCTGACATTCTTTTTTAATAATATTTAAGTCATCCCCTTTAAATTACTTTCTATCAAAAGTTACGAATTATACATATTTTGAATTATGCTCATACTATGTATTCAAGAATGTCAGTTAAATCGTCTGTATCAACTGCATACATTGCACTCTTTCGAACTTTCTGAGAACTGTTGATAGCAATAGAGTTTCCACAGTATTCAAAAATTGGAATATCTGTTGAACCATCGCCTACAGCAATACACTCTTCAGGTTTTATATTGTTATTTTTACAAAAATCTTGTAAGCAAGCAATTTTTTGTTCCGCACCAATATAATTAAGAATTTTCCCTGTAAATACTCCTTCAACCACTTCGTAATCGCTACCATAATAATCATCAAATCCCCAAATACTACAAACAACTTTGGCTACTTGTTTTGGGCCTACAGTTATAACAATACATTTTATATTTCGTTCATGTAATGCTTCAACTACACTCTTGATATTTTTTAAAGGTTTTGCAATCTCTAAAAAAGATTGAGCAATTTTACATTCTTCAAGACCTATAAGTAATTCTGCTCTAAGGTAGTCTGCTGATTTATAGTTAACCTCACCTTTTTCTTCCTGTTCTTGAATGTAAGAGTGCTCTTTTTCTTTTCCATTTAAAATGCAGGGCAACATAACAGAATGGATTTCTCTAATCAGCGTATCATCCAAGTCAAAACTAACAAGTTTCAATTTTCTCATTCTATATACACCTTCTCCTAATATAAATATAATAATTTCCAATATATAGCTAAAATGTTCAAGAAAACTATCTCCAGAGACCTGCACACCAAGAATCCCATACTAACATCATAGCATTACCTATCAAATAAATATTCTTCATGTACCTCAAATTCATTATTGGAATTTACATAGAATCCTACACAACTAAATCCCGATTTATAGTCTAATGCTTTTTTAAATCTATATTGCTGTTTTAGATTTACTATCTTTAAGGCTTCTTTTTCAGAAAGCCATTTTACTTCGATACTTTCATTGCTGGTTTCTAAATCACTAGATATGTATTTGCAAACAAAGTCTATGCTCACAGTTGTTGGTATTTCTTCAACCCCACTATGACCCTTTCTCTTTCTCGTATTTAAATAAATTCCTACAATATTCAGTATCTCTACATCGACACCAGTTTCTTCTTTTATTTCTCTAATTAATCCTTGTGGAAGTGTTTCACCTGGCTCAATAATCCCACCTGGAAATTCCCATCCTTTGCGTGGATTTTTCACAAGTAAAACTTTATTTTCATCATTTATAATTAGTCCCCCTGCAGCAACTATATGTGTTGGCAAAATCATAAAATCACCCTCCACTTAAACAAATAATTGTTATTTCGCAACATCCGACTTAACGTCAGAGTGTTGAAAACCCTATATTTTAAGTACATCAGAATCTAAACCGTGGTATAACTATACTATACTGTAATATTAATCAAAAGAAAAGGTGAAGTAAAAAATGGGATATATTAATGGAGAAGATAGAAATCAGGTTTCATATACTTTAAATTGTTTAGATTAATTTATTAATGAGAATAATCCAGTTAGAGTAATTGATGCTTTTGCTGATTCACTTGATATGGAAGAATTGAAACTGAGACTATAAGAAACCTAGAACTGATGTGTTTAATGAACAAACTTACTCCTGATTTCAAAGCTATTTCTGTTGAACATTCAAAACATTTTTCTTTATTTGACTATTTTCTAAAAATCCTAATTTCTCTTGCTTTTTAATTTTACTGTGCTATAACTTAAGACAAATAAATCTATAAGCATTATGCCACCTATGATTCTTATTACAATATCAGAGAATGGAGATATAAACCAATTAATTCCCATACATACTACCGTAATTATCATTATAATTAAACTTATTATAAATATTTTTTTGGCTTTCATTTACTCTTTTCCTCCTTTCTTTCTTATCAAATATAAAGGTGTTTCCCAATAAACTACAAAAACATCCCTTTAAAATGCTATAATATCTTAATGATTTAAATTCTTTACAATTTTAGTCCTTATTTGCTTAGGGATTTCTACTAAATGCACAATTTTTAATCAGATGCATTATCTTTATGCCTAATTATAGAATCTGCATACAATAGTAGCCATAATATAAAAGAAGGCAATATCATTCCTATCCACCAGTAATGTATTATCAAATCAACATATTGCTTAGGCAGTTTTATAAAATCAGATGAAATAAAGACTAACTCTACGCTCCCAAGGAACCAGAAAACTGAGATTATTTTATTCGTAAACTTTTGAAACCTAAACCTTCTATATCCCATAATGAATGAAATCAAACACAACAAGATATTAATTCTTGTACAGCTACTAATAAACCTTATTGGATTTACTAAGTTAACAGGTATCTCCCAACCTGGTCCAACGACCCATAAAGAAATATATTTTAGGGTTAAGAAGTTTAGTATAAACAGCACAAAAACAAAAAGCTTATATGAAATTTCAGATATTCTATAATATGTTTTGCTCTTCATAATTGCAAGAATCCTCAGCAATAAAATACATATAATCGCTTTTACTACTTTCATATGATAATTTTCATGACCAGCTATCTTTCCCATTTGAAATTCATCAACTAATGGGATGTTACAATCTGAACATATTTTATATCCTTCTCTATACTCACTGCCACAGTTTGGACAAAACATATATTTCCCCCTTCCCCAAGGAAACATTAATTCTCCTAATGAACTTCAAGGTTTTTAATACCTTCAAGTTCAAATCCACAATGTTCCAAAACTTTCCTAGAAGCAGTATTATCTACTTCTGCCGTACCAACCAGATATGGAATATCAAAATATGATTTAGCCCAACATACTGCCGGCTTCGCTGCTTCCTTTGCATAACCTTCACCATGGTATGCTTCCAAAATACCATATCCAAATTCCAGAACATGCAAATCATCATGTTCATTAAGACCAATTTCGCCTTATTCTACTACTGTTAATTAACTCACTTAGGAATTGCAACTAACGGTTTTGAACTCCCGACATGCTTGAGCCCCGGCAGGTGGCGAAAGCATGTGTTGCGGCTTCTTCGTAGGCTTGACCCCATTTAGCCACAACGAATGGGAGTGCCTTGTTAGTTGTAGTTCCGTCTCCGCCACATTTTAATTTGCTCTAAATACCACATCAAATTATTAGTATTATTTTCAATTAAATCACACATTTTAAGAATATTATGAATTAACTCAACGATAAATTGGAATTTGTAAGCTAAAGGTTATGCTCATAAACCCTACATTAGGCAATCAAATTAGTAATTTCTCAATTTCTATTATAATTTTTTCAAAGTTTTCATCTTTTTTCAGCTCCATTTGTAATTCATAGCATCGTTCCTTGATCTTTTCATCCCTTATGACACTTTGGCATGTAGCATATAGCTCTCTGCCACTGCTTGGAAACGACCGTACTTTTTTGCCAATTCCCAGCTCTACTACACGATTCGCATTGGAAATCTGGTCATTGATAAACGGCATTGCAACCATAGGAACACCCAAAGTCATTGCTTCGTTTATGCTATTCATTCCGCAATGTGTAAGAAAAAGATCAGCTTTTCTAAGAACTTCAATTTGAGGAACAAACGAATAAGCATAAATGTTATCCGGTATTTTCCCCAGTGCTTGTGGATTTACTTTTCCTGTATTGAGTATCACAGTTAATTCTTTTCCACCAAAAGCCCTTATACATTCTTTACAGAAACCTTTATTGCTTATGATACTACCTAATGAAATATAAATTATAGGTCTCCTCATTTTGCTAAATGGAATCACTTGTTTTGACAACGATGGTTGAAGCCGAGGATTTATAAATAAGTAATTTTCGCCAAAGGAATTTCGATAAGGTTGAAATACCTGTGGTACATATACGATATTCAGATCCGGCTTATCATATAAAACTGCTTGTATAAGACTTTTGTTTTTCAATTGCATAAAATCAACATTTTTGTTTCGCATCACTTGCATATCTATGAGCATGCAACTTATTCTAAGGAACATTGTCGCATCACTCACACTCTCCTTACTCCATGCAGGTTGAGAGAATTGACGAACACATGGAATACCCAGTTTTTCAGCAATACGAATCCCTGGATAGAAAAACATTTCATAAATAAGTAAATCTATCCTTACGTTAATATTTAGTGCAGTTTCAAAAGCTGCTCTAAAGCATTTTGTCTTTTGCTGTTGTTCACTTGGATTAGATGGATAATTTATATATGGTATGAACGTTGCACCCGTTGCTTCTATTTTTTCTCTGAATTCCTCTGCATTAATGTACAAAACTTTATGTCCGCGCTTTATAAGTTCGTTTGCTAATGGTAAAGTTGGATTTGTATGTCCTGAATATGGTACATTTATCATCAATATGCTTGCCATCAACATCTATCCTTTCATTGAAACAGTGTGATATTATATAAAAAACTCAACAACAAATTCCTATTTATCTATATATCAGATAAATTATCCTTAATTCTCTATTTTCTATAATTGTTTTCAAACCCTTTTTATTTCTATCGAAACCTTCAATGGAATTTCCACTAACGTTCCTGCTTGCAGACATCCCTGAGCCCATTCATGTGGCGAAGGAATGTGTTGTGGCGACTTTATAGCTTGACTCCTTGGCTTCCACAACAAACTGCAAGCCTTTGTTAGTAGAAGTCCCCACACACAAAACTTTCAATTACTGGGAAATAAAAATCCCAACTTGATAAGCAACAAATGAAATATGGGAAGTAACTAATATGTATCTACTCTAAATATTTTCTATTTTAATGCTTATATTTTTAATTAATAAATCCTAAACCCCATTGTCTGATATAGTTTTTTTGCTCCAGCAAAGGCTCTCAGTGTAATGATTTTAGAACCATTCTTTACTGCATCATCAATTGCTTTAATACAAACAGCCCTGGCAAGGCCTCTTCTACGAAACTCGTCTATAGTTGCAACAAATTCAAGGGATGAAATATCCTTATTATTTATAATTGAGCATACAGAAGCAGCTGTTCCGTTATAATATGCAATATAGCAAGGCATAACACCATTTTGGCTTAGGCGGTAATGATTTATAGGATGTATAATTGGATATCCATCGTGCAATACGGTATTACTTATATTAGCCCACAATTTAAAATCTTCCATATTATCAACCCTTTTCACAGATATAGGCATAGCAATCTCTTCATACTGTGGTTTATCTTTAGATAGCATCGCCATATTAGCTTCTTCGTCGTTGGGTTCAGGAACTGGTTCTGGTCTATTCTCACCGAATATTGCATTAAATATCCTTTCTGACAATCCTAATCCCCACCAAGTATGTATATTTAATTCCGTAATTTCATTGATTTTTTCTTTTAGCTCCTTATCATACAAATGCTCCAACCTTATATTGAAAAGTGATGTACCACCTTTTTGGCCACTTTTAGGTCTGATAATTGAATAATAGCCGTTGTCAATATACTCCATGTGTTCCGCATCACCCAGTAACCTCAGATAAAAATTTGCTCCATCATCAATGTGCTTGATTATTTCAGCATTTTTCATAATCCCAACTCCCTTTAAATTTTTATCGAACATACATTCGTATATATATTATCATAGGTGTATGTTTATTACAATAAATTAATATGTTACCATAACTCATTCAATTTACAAAAGAAAAAGAAGGCTTTTTTTCTCCCTAATCTAACAAGATTAGTTCTTCATAAATTGCTATTATTCTTTAATAATTTAAATTCTTTATGATTCTAGTCTTTATTTACTTAGGGATTTCTACTAACGTTTTGAACTCCCGACGTGCTTGAGCCTCGGTAGGTGGCAAAAGCATGTGTTGTGGCTGCTTCGTAGGCTTGACCCTATTTAGCCACAACGAATGGGAGTGCCTTGTTATACACTGTCACGTCTCCAAAGAATTTCTAACATTATCATTTCCCTATTGTTAGTTGCGGAAACCTTCCCTTTTAATAATCGAAAAAATAATAAAGAGTACTGACAAAAGGAATAGAACAGAAAACATAATTATAAAAGGGATTTCTCCTCTCTGGACGTAATATCCTGGGCTTACAATTAACGTATATAACAACATTCCCATTGACAAAGTATATACCTGGAGTCCCCAGCTCTTTTTTGTAAATATAGCATAACCTCCGATTATAAGTACGACAGCAGTAATCATCTCGCCAGTTATATGTAACCCTATTTCTGCTGGCTTAGTATTTAGTTCGGGAATTTCCCCGGTGCAATAGAACATAATCCACATACCGATCATAGATAACCCAACGAATATCGAGTATCCAGCTGCAATCTTATTAATTTTCACAATCAACACCCCTTTACTTATATACCAAATTACCAATCACTAAACCAAACAGGTTAAAACGGTGACAATTCCGAAGACCATATATCCTTTTATGGCATTCATAAACGACTCACCTCCGAGATGAATTGCAAAGCCATAACCCTAAACTTTTCATTCAAAACCCTCCAAATATATTTTTAATAATTACTATTCATATTGCGATGGCATATAACGTTTTGCATAGCAGACGTGTCTAAAATAGGCGATAACCGTATTGAAGACATGTGTGCTGGCTGCTTAAGAGCTTGACCACCCCAGCACCAACTGCCATGTGGTATTATATGCAGTGGCAAATACATCCCGTACTTTTATAATAAATTGCTATATAATACAAGAAAGTTATGAACTAACTCGGCTATAGATTATGCTTATTAGTAGAGGTTAGGGCGTCGTTTTTCATTTTCGAAAAACTGTGTTTCTGTCATGCCGCAAATGACCTGATTCCAATACCTACCTTCATGATAATACATGTCTTTTTGAACGCCTTCGATTATAAAACCTATTTTTTTATGTAAAGTTTCGGAAGCTTTATTTTCTTCTATATACCCATTATTCCATTTATGCATTCTTCGTTCATTAAACATGTATTTTCCAAGCATTCTGTAAGCCACAACAGCATATCCCTTACCTCTGTCTGTTGGATTTATTACGATTCCAATTGGACCGAAAGTCCCGTTTCGTTCATCAATATTAAAGAGATTTGCTATCCCAACATGTTTTCCTTCACTATTTTCAATCGCAAAACATGTATAGTTTAATTTTTCTGGGTCCAAAAATTCAGTTCTTCTTTTGTAGAGTTCAAGGTCTGTTGGCAAATCTATTTTCTCGTTAAAGAAAAAGCGCCCTTGGCTATCAAACATATGATGTACCAAACATTCCCAGTCATCTTCTTTGGGCCGTCTAAGAGTTATAACCGAATTCCTCCAGTAATATTTTGAATAATCAATTACCATGAACATAACCTCCCAAAATATAAATAATGCGAAGTATCACCCGAATAATAAAGTTATATCATATCTATCTAAATATAACGTCTCACTTTACTCATATATTTTATGAACTCTTCTCCAAATTTCCTGATACACCATCTTTCTTCTGAAAGAATAATCCAGTGTGCTGATACTTGAAAAACTATTAATAACACAAGTAATATCCATGAATGTGTAAGTAATACACACCCAACAAAATAGATGAAATATGCTATGTACATAGGATTGCGGGATATTCGATATAACCCATTTAAATTTATTCCATTCATTTTAGGCTTAGCATAATTTACTATAGATACAATATATAAAACAAGTCCTAAACTATATATAATCAAACCTATATAAAACCAATTAGAGTCGGTTCTGATTTTGAGAAATAATAATTTTAGTATAATAAGGATTGTTGTAATTTGATAAACCCAGAATGCTACTTTTTCTCTACCTATTAAAGGAGCAAAGAAACCCGCACGTTTTAATGCTTCCCCGTTTAAAATACTTAGTAGACCATACCTTGTAAGTAAAATTGGTATAACTATCAAAAATGCGTTCATTTTATCCCACCTCTTTTAGGTCTTTAATTTACAACTGAAGTTTATTTCTGCATCATTTATATTTCGAATACATCATAGATGCAGATTTGCATTTGCTTTTTAAATAACGTATTTGCTATATACAATTTATTACTATCATGCCTTAATGATTAAAATTCTTTATGATCCTGGCTCTTATCTACTTAGGGATTTCTACTAACGTTTTGCATGGCAGACGTGTCTGAAATAGGCGATAGCAGTATTGAAGACATGTGTGCTGCTGCCCCAGAGCTTGACCACCCCAGCACGAACTGCCATGCGTTGTTAGTGGAAGTCCCGTTTACCTCAAACTCTCAGGCTAAACTAATCTAAAAAATTTTGATAAACAAAATAAGAATATTATACATCATGTATAAAATACGTAGCAAATAAGAATCATAGCAGACTTATTATAAAACTAATAGTAAGCTCAAGACCCTTTCCAAAAATAAGCCATGCTATAATCATTAATCTGAATGCTTCCCAATAGGTAATATCCCTAATATTAAAAATTTTTGTTATAGTAATATTCCAGAGCCACATCAACAATGCACTAAATATGAATATAAGTGATACGTATATTAACACGTATGGAGCAAGTAAAGGCATTTTAATCCCCCCCTTTATAAAAAGTTGTTATTTGCTACGCATTTGTAAATAACTTAATACTGTTCTTCAATATCCTATTGGCCTGCATGATGAATAATATCCTACTATTCTTCATTACTAATTTTTTAGATTTTCTTTCATAAAGTCATCTTAATTTGCTCAGGGATTTCCATTAACTATTGCACTATCGCCCCTCCTCTGTCGTTATTACCCCTAGATATGGCGGTATTACCGACATTAGTGTCGTCTATCCTAACTCTGGTTGTTATACAGTATCCTGGGTCACCTGACCTAGTAGTATTATACCACAATATCACAATTATGGTACTAATTTGGTTTACATAAATACTTACATAATAAGGCAACTATATTTTACATTTAAAATCTTAAATACTAATGTAAAATATAGTTGCCCTATTAAAATTTCTATTCTATTTCCTATTTCTAAACAACAAATATATCCCTGCTAAAACTAAAAGTACTGGTATAAACAATGAGCTTATATAGCTTCTAATTAACTTGTATATTGGGTAAGATATAAACAAATTGTTTAATATAGCAAAGATTCCAATAAGTATTAATGCAATTGCTATTATTAAGGTAAGATTTCTACCTATCTTGTTTCTATCTACAACTGGATATTCCCCATCCTTTACATACTTACTGAATATAAAATCAGTATCATGTACTGGCTTCTCCATATCGAGCATTCTGGCAACACTGAAGGTGTCAAAGAATGTATAGAACCATATTGGAATTCTTACAATTCCAGTTAAAAAGCCTATTCCAAGAAGTCTGAAAAGAGGTTCTACCAGAAGAAAGGCTAGAAGAACTTGAATGCCTCTTTTTACAAGTCCTAGATACATATATCCAACCCCTGGAATCAACGCTGTTATAAAAGTAAGAAAGCTATTCCTCTTTTGCAATATAATCACTCTCCCTTAAAGTTGTTAAAAATATTAAAGTTGCTTTGAAGCATAGTAATATCACTTTTTATTCTACATTGTATATCAATAAGCCTATATTGAACATCGGAGGTATACATAAACATTATTAAAAACCCAGCAAGTATAAGGCTGAATGCAAATGTGTAGCTCTGATTCCTGGCCTGTTTCTTCTTTTTCATCTTAGCCATGAGCTTGTAATTATAGCCATCACTGATTTTTACATCCTCAAAGGATTCCTCAATAACTCTATCTAAATCATCCCATTCTTGCTGCATCCATAAACCCTCCCTTCTCAAATTCCAATCTAAGCTTTTGTTTTGCCCTGTATATCTTGCCCTCAACATTTTTTTGAGATATATTTAAAACCTCTCCAATTTCCTTCTGACTTAAGCCAACATAGTAGTATAAAACCACTGCAGTTTTAAGCTCCTCAGATAAAGATTGAATACATTCTCTTACATAGTTTTTATCATCAACATCAAAGCTTTCTTCCTTATGGACGCTAATCAAACCTGTCAGAAAATTTTTAATGCTCCTCTTCCGTTTAAAATCAAGGCATCTAGATACAGTTATTTTATAGATATATGTTGAAAGGGAGCATTCTTCCCTGAAGTTTTGTATGCTGTTGTATATGGTTATAAAGGCCTCCTGGGATAAATCCTCTGCTTCCTGATAATCATGGGTGTATGAATAGCAAAGAGAAACAACCTTCTTTTTGTACAAATCCACCACCCGGATGAAGCAGTCCTCATCACCTTCCCTAAGCCCCTTTATCAAATCCTGTTCCTCCAAGGCTTCTCACTCCTAATTACTGAATTTTACTGCACCCTGATCCATTATTATCTTAACCTTGCCTGACCCTGTTCCAAATGTCCTGCTGCTTCCTGCATTTACAAACTTAGAATCATTGATTTCAGTAACTCCCTGATCAAGTTCAATGTTTACTCCTGCATTTTCATCCTGAGTTCTAAAGTCTACCACTCCTTGGTCCATTTCAATATTTACATTCTTGGATGTTATATTGTCCACATCTATTCTTCCAAGATCTGATTTAATATTTATATTTTCAACTTCTCCATCTATTTTTATATTTGAATTCCCACCAGCTATCCTAATGTCATTAATATTCTCAAGGTTTACATTTCCATTATCAAAATTGATCTGGCTTGAAGCTGCTCCCTGAAGCTTTATGTTACAATTATCACCCTTAATATCAATAGCTGATTGAATAAACTTATCGTCACTCATTATTTCAAGATTGTCACCTTCAATTTCTAATCCAATGCCATCAGGCAAATAAATATCAAGTTCAACCTTTTTCACATAGCTTTCTTTGATTTGTACATTGTATCCATAGCCTTCACTTTTCTCCATAATATTGTACATATCCATGGAGTAGTCCTTATCTACATAAACATCTCCTTCTATTCTTATGTCTCCAGCTGTTAATTTCTTTATATTCAACTTTATATTATCTGCTGAAAAATATAGCTTATTTCCACTAACCTTTAAGGTCTTGGTTGTCTTAACAGGCTTATAGTTGTTTATATCAAGCCCACTAATATTTATATTTGGAATATTA
Source organism: Clostridiales bacterium (assembly GCA_029240935.1). Lineage (GTDB taxonomy): Bacteria > Bacillota > Clostridia > Clostridiales > Caloramatoraceae > JARDZI01. Next base: position 18,025 of record JARDZI010000007.1, on the reverse strand, counting down.
CCAAGATCAATATTTTCAAGTAGATCCCCAATACCGCTTTTTACTCCATGATATATATTCACACTTAGCAGTACTAAAAGAACTGGGATTATAAGAAAGTTTATTCTTGTCTTCTCCCCTTCTTTTCTGCTGAACTGAAATAGCACTTCAATTCCTAACACTACAATAACTGCTGGCCACCACTTAAAAACTTCTTCCCCAAGGGCTGGATTTGTTTTGCTTATTATCATCCATACCCCAAGAAATATCAATCCTGCTGCAGAGGATATGGTTCCAATTCTCCTCATATAAAAGCCTCCTCACTATCAAATTATGCCTATTCTTTACCTTTCATATATATTGACGTATGATTTTAATGTTATCCCATGGATAACAAAAAACTTTTTATGATATTTTAATAATTGCACATAAATGATGTTTTTACAATAAAAATAGAGCAGCATTTTGCTGCTCCAATTTTACATTTATATTTATTTATCTTTAAAATCAAAACTTACTTTATATTAAAACTATTCTTTTACTATATATTCAATGTCAGGGGTACCATCCTTCCCATTATAGGATAGTATATATTCACCCTTCATGTCATTTCCCTCAACGCAAATTTTTATTGCTGGTGATCCTTCTGGACGATATGCTCTTAAGAATAATCCAAATCCATCTTTTGTGTTTTCTTCCTTGTAAATAGTTTCATCCTCTTTTAAAGCATCATTCTCCCATACTAATGATTTGATTTCAATACTCATTTTATTAAATCTTGGTACTAGCAAAAGCGTCTCATTGGATGTTTTATCATATTCAAAAGTTTTAAGATCAGTTACTTTATCAAGCTTGTCATCTGATGGATTGTTTATAATTACAGCTAAAGCATCACTTTCCAAACTTTCAATTCCAATACTTTTTAATAAACTGTTATTGCTATTTTCCTGCTTGTTGCATCCAATAAACAATGTAGTTATTACTAGTATCATTATGATAAACCCAGTCCTTTTTTTTAAGTTAGTAATCATATTTGTCATCCCCCTAAAAATTTTATTGTCTAGGCTTGTTTAATTTATTCATTACTTCATTTTTAGTGCTCCATAAAATCTGAGTTCTCTTATGTACTCATTATGTATCTACTGTCATCAATATTCTTTACAATCTCATATCCATTCCTAAGATATAATCTAATAGCTCCATGGTTCTTTGCAAACACATATAAGAAAACAGCTTTATTTTTTTCTGCTGCAATTGAAGCAACATATTTTAAAACCCTTGTTCCTATGCCTCCTCCTTGAAATTCATCAAAAATATATAAGTCATCAAGTTCAAGTTTTTCACCATCATTATGCAGATAAAAATAGCCTACCTTTATACCATCAAAGTATATACACTGATAGCTTTTTATATTATTTTCTAGCTTTCTTTTTACCCAGGAATAAATCTTTTCAAAATCGTGATTTAAGTTAGTTTCATATTTCTCTATAAGCTTTTTGTTTAACTCAAATAACACCTCTATATCATTTGCTGTAGCATGATTAAATGTTATTTCCATGATTTACTCCTTCCTAGTAACTTCTTTTAAGCTCCAAGCTTGATCTTTAAAATTCCTGCGCATGAGGACATCTGAACATAATCAGTTAGAAATCCTTCTCTTCTTAGTTCTGACTCCATCTCATTGGCTATCATATATATTTCATCATTATCCCACCCATTACCCACCTTTTCTTTGCACTTTTTCAATGCATCTCTAGTTTTAAATGCAACATCAGCTAATACAATAATTCCATTATACTTTAAAATGCTCTTTAATTCCTTAATAAAATTTAATTTTTGTTTATCATCTATATGATGAATGGCATAGGATGAAACAATATAATCAAATTTTAAATCTTTTATCTCTTCTGGTATTCCATTATTAAAGTTAAATTTATAAAATATAGCTCCTGGCATCCTTTCTCTGGCAAATTCAAGCATTTTTTCTGAAAAGTCAATTCCATAAACATGTCCGCCCTTTTTATATAGTTCATAGGTTAATTGTCCAGTTCCTACTCCAATGTCTAGAATTTTAGTGTCATTATTAATTTGGATCATATTGTGTACATATGCTAACACATTATAATATCCTTCAAAGGGATACCCCTTGCTCTTTGCAATACTTTCATCATATTCACCAGCCCAGTTGTCAAAGCCTTTGCTGTTCATCATGAAATATCACCTCATATTTAATTTATGGTCAATTACTATTCCAAATCCTATACCTAATAAATAAGCTGCCAAATCTCTCCACAAAAAGCCATATCCTAGAATTAGTCCCCCTAAAGTTGTCCTTCTGATCACATCAATCCAGTTACTGTGGTATAACTGGCTAAACTCAATTGAGAAACAGAATAGAATACTTATTAATGCAGTTCTCTTAGTTGTCCAGCTTCTGAAAATCATGCACACAATCAGATATATCATGAGTGCCCACAGTGAGTCCCCTAGATACAAGTTGATTGTATATGGTATATAGGCAGTCATTCTTCTTGATAAAAGGCCTAAACAAATAACGACAAATATCATTATCAGGTAAAATGCTCTGTTGCGCTTATCTTTCATTGAACACCTCTTTTATATTTTACTGAAGTACTCATAGATTGTTATTAACGTCATTATTAGTAGGTACCTTCCTCACCAGCTCACCGATCCATTTATAACATTCTTCCAGTTCAAAGTCACTTATAAGTTGAGACTGATGTTCAAACAACACTTTGTACTTATCATTCATCTCATTCAAAATCCCAAAATATGCTTCCATATCTCCCCATCCATCCTCTACCCTTAGGGACTTCAGTGCAGGGTAATGTCCATTTCTATCTATACTTGAATTCCACAAATGTACAAGATAAGTATATCTTCCAAACTTCCTTACTATATCCAGTCCCCTAAAGTTATCATCAATACAATCCTGTAGGTGTATTCTGCCAAAATCAAGACACAGTTTGATATTTGGGTATTCATTCAATAAGCCTTCAAGCAAGTTTGTTTCATATACATATTTATTTAACCCATCTAGCTCCAATACCGGAGTAAAATTATATTTTTTACCCGCTTCAGATAATATTTTAAAAAAATTTCTGCTTTTTTCCTCAAAGAATTGGTATGAAATTTCGGATTCATAATAATATTCCGTATCATCAAAAAATCTCCAAGATGACCAATCAACTCTATCATCTAAAATAACTGGTTTGGGATAATGAAGCAAAATATAATCTGGATTAAGCTCCTTGGCTTTCACAAATTCCTTTTCCATGTAATCAATGGACTCAATATAAGTTGTTTCATCCTTGGAAAGATATTGAGGATCCCTAGATCTCCATTGATTTTTCAGCAATGGAAAATGAATTCCTATATTCAAATTTCCTTCTCTAATATTATCCTTCAATATTTCCAATTCACTAATGGATTCCAATTGATTAACTTCGATGCCAAAAAAATAATCCCTAAAATCTCTATTTTGCCTATTTACATCAAATTTATTGAATTGACCTATCATGAATCTTTTCATATGTTTCTCCTTCTATACTTTTAGATCTGCTAAATGCATGCAACTTTAAATATTAGCAATTTCAATGTTATATGGTGATTTCCCATCAAATATATTCTTGTACTCTTCCTCAAGAATACTCATATTAATTAAAGACCAATATTGTTCATCAATTTTTCTACAATCTCTAAACTTTCCTTCGATAATAAATCCTGCTTTTTCATAACATGCAATAGCTGATTTATTAAAATCAAACACACCCAAGTCTATCCTATGCAAATGTAATTTATTAAATGCGATTTCTAAGAGGTGATTAACCATTTGTAGTCCAATTCCTTTATTTCTGTTCTCCATTTCTCCAACAAGAACTCTTCCTATTCTAGCAGACATATTTGTTCTGTCTATTCCTAATAGTTGAATATGACCTACCATTTCATTACTATTAATCACTTTTGCACTGAACATCAAATTTTTAGGTTCATCCTCATCCATAGACTTTACATCATTAAGAAGCTGTTCATTAATCAAAGAAATTGAATATGCAGGACCTCCCCACTGCAGTAAAAACTCTTTATCTGGAATCCATGATACCAATTTTGGAATTTCATCTGTCTTAAACTTTTCAAGCTTTATTTGCATAAAAACACCTCTCTTTAAAAATATTCCAAATCAAAACCACTTTCAGCTATACAAAAAATCAATAATCCTAGGTTACCTACGATAAAACACCAAAATAACATTGCTAATTGCACCATTTATTACACAGTTTTTTCAAACTTAATTTTTCATACAACTAAATCATCATTCAAAAGAGTGAGATTCACAATGTCTCGCTTTTCTATAAACTACTAAATTTCGAATTATTTGCAATTTAAAAATCTATATTCAGTAACCTCCCCACAATATTCATAACCAATACTTTTATATACATGATTTGGAGCTGCTTTTCTACGGTCAGCATATAATATCGGCATGAAACCCTCATTAAGCAAATCTTTTGTAATTCTATACATTAAAAATTTTGCATATCCCTTATTACGTTCATTTCTATCAGTAAAGACACCATCAGTTAGTACAACGTCCCCATATTTATGTACAGATGCCATGGCAACAACTCTTTCATTATCATTCCTCCAAACATGAAAATCAGAGTTAGTTAGTTTTCGTTGTGCGAAATTATTAGCTTGCTCTGGTGTAAGAATTCCAAAACCAATATCTTCCCAATTATCTCTAGAAAATACAGAAAGGGTTTCTAAATCATTCTCCCTCGCTTTTGATAAACCACCACAAATTATTTCAGGCTTTATAGGTTTATGACAAACATATGAATTTTTAGGAAGACTTATCTTAAAGGGAACTCCAGAGACACTTGAAACCTCTTCAAGTATTGATTTAAGGTATTTTTCTTCTCCGTCTACATTAAGAGTAGTGTTAAGTGCAAGTCTTTCGCATATGATTTTAACAACTTCTTCTCGTTCATCATCAGATAAATTATTCTTAATATAAATCCATAAAGGCGATGTTGGACGTTCTTGCCCAATAATTACATTATTATCATTTGTTACAATAAAAGAATCATTAGCTATACATATGGCATAAAACATACTAAAACGAATCAATTCCTCTTCAGTCATTAGCTGCTCAAAAACAAGATCTTGATCTATGATATTTCTCATTCATAATTCCTCCACAAAACATAATCAATAAATTTATACTCTAGGCTAAATAAAAAAATAGTCTAATGTTGTCATTCATTATTAAGCAATTAAATCTTAAGCTTTCAATCAAACTAATCCAAAAATTTTGATAAACAATATAAGAAAAGTGAGAATTAAGTACTTCTGTTTTACAATATGCTTTAAATTTTCAGATTATAGAGTGAATTATTTCTTTACTATGCATTTCCACAAACGAACCATCATCAATCTCAAATATCTTGCATAATACAAATCCATTATTCAACAGTATTTACATTTAAAATATTTTAATTATAAAATCTTTTTATAGATTTTCTGTCCATACATTTCATCAATTTCAATATAACCACATTTTTCATAAAAATTATTTGCATTAGGTCTTGCTCCTAATGTTATATATTTAAATCCTAACATTTTTGCATTATTTTCAAAGTCATTAACAAGGGACCTAGTGATGCCTTGATTTCTAAATTTCTCATCACACGCAACAAACCCCATGACTAAACTATCATTATTTTCTGGTCTGCCAAGTACAGCAGATATTACTTTACCATCAAATTCAGCGTATATCAAAACATTTGACCATTTACTAATTCTGTTTTTCCAAGCATCATATGTATAATTTTCTATTTCTCTCGATTGTTGACCTAAAAGATTATAACATAATTCTAATACAGGTTTCAGTTTCTCTTCATTATCTATATATTTGATTTTATAATCTATATTGGGTTCCATGTTATTCCTCCATATATTTTCAACTCAGAGAAAAGCTGCTTAGGGATGTCCTCTACCGTTTCTTGTTCAAGACGTCCTTGAGCCCATTTATGAGGCGAAATGATGTGCTTTGGCTGCTTCGAAGCCTTGACCCTAATTGGCCAAAGCGAACTTGAACACTTTGTTTAATGGAAGTTCCAGCGCTCAAACCATCATAAGTTTTAAACTCAAAAAGGCTTACTCTCTTATGAACATTACAAAATTATGTAAATTAGTTAAACAATAAACTGGAATTTATTAGCTTCATATATTGCCTATTTTGTACAGTACTACTTTAACTGTTTCCTCATGACAAGCCCTTGTTCAGTCTCAAAAGACACATGAAACCCACTTTTTTTATACATCTCAAAATAGCCGCCAAAATCTGATGATTGATAACTAGATTCTTTGTATGGGTATACCTCCACAAAGTCAAATCCATCCTGGAGCGCATCCTTACACACACGCTCCAGTAGCAGGGTGGCAATGCTTTTTCTTTTCATCTCCGGTGCAATCACGAAACAAAATACAGATTTCACCTTTATCCCCGTGTTAGATTCCTCTAAAGGTACATAATCCATAAATCTTCGCCAACTAACGCATTTCAAGCAATCTGATTTTGTATTGGCGTTGCACCATCCAACGGCCGTATTACCACTATAAGCAAGATAACCTTGAATGTTATTGCCTTTAACATATTGTAAGGCATATTTTCTTCTTTTCTCAGCTGTTGAAAAATCTTTGCCCTCATAATCATCATTACACCAACACACACAATAACATTTATGCTCTACCACATTTTTATCATGTGGTGTAGTGTCAAAAAAATGTACGTAATCTTCTGCAAGCTCAGGTATCAACTTACATATCTCAATATCCATTCATTTACCTCCACTAATATAAATTATTCCTAATTCGCTATTCTCTATAATTGTTTTCAAACCCTTTTCTCTCTATCATTTCAACAAAAACTTTCTAAGGAATTTCCATTAACTTTTTCACTATCGTAGCTCCCTTGTCGCTTTTACCCCCAGATATGGTGGTATTACTGACATTAGTGTTGTTTAACATATCTCTGGTTGATTTTAATCATCTTGATTTTTAACCATTACCTTAACATTTTACATTCCAATTTCTTCATCTATATCCCTTTGCAGTCTTCCAAAACTTAATTCTTCTTTACAGTCATTCGCCTTTAGAAGAGCCTTGGTTAAATCCTCAACTGTGGATTCAAGGAGAGTAAAAAATTGATTCATTGCAAAGTCTTTTTTTACATCAGTATCGTCCTCACCAAAGGTTTGAATTATAAAGCCTTCTATCATCTGGTCCATTCCCCATAACTTCAAGTGCAGTAGTTCGTGAACAACCAACTCTTCAAGGTTTGTACTTTTAGGATTACTGTTAATAAGCATTACTGCCTTTTTATCGTCCATATCAATTTTTATGTCCCCAGACTTTCTCCATTCTGTATCGACAATTTTCAGTTTTATATCCCAGTCCCTTAGCCTTAAAACACCCTGCCACTTTTTTATTAATTCTTCTAATCTATTTACATCAACTGCCATAAAAAGTCACCCTCTTTTGAAAAATTTATAATCTTGGTTGTTTGAAAATATGTTTTTTATACACAGACTACTCCAATCTGTACTATAGTTATTTCTTGCTAATGATCAAATTGAAGTGCTTCGAAAAATATTCTCTATTTTCCATTTTATATACTGTTTGCTCAACTGGTTTCTTTATGAAATTATAATCTGCGAAATACTTTATTATATCTTCAATATCTACATAAAAATGAGGAACATCCATTTCTGTGTCATGCTCATTTCTCAAGATAGTATTATTATCGATACGTTTATATTGATCAGTTCTTTGATATGACCAAGTGTTCTTTGAAATTAAAGTAAGAAATAGCTCTCCATCCTTTTTCAATACTCTCTTAATCTCTTTAAGTGATTTAACAAACCCTTCAGTGTCTGTGTGATAGATAACATTGTATGCCATTATGCAGTCAAAGGTATTGTCATCAAATGGCAAATTAAGCATATCACTTATGTTAATTTCAATATTCAATTGCTCCTTCTCTGCCCATTTTTTGAGGTAATTTACTCCATAATTAGATAGATCTATTGAATTTACTTCAAACCCTTTTTTTGCAAAATAAATTGAATGTCTCCCAAGTCCACAACCTAAATCAAGAAATTTATTAAAGCCCTTTGATTTCCATGATTCAGCCAAATAGGCTGCTTCTATTTCAGGTATTAACCAGTAATTATCCTCATTTTTACTCCAATCCCATGCCTTTGATTCAATCATAATTTTTCTCCTTTTATAAAGTTTATCTATTCTGCCCTACATATTCTTCTTGTTTACAAAGTAGTTATCATAAATCATTACTTTTTTGTTAATTGGTTGGTATCCATTTTGCAATAATGAGTTAATTCTTTGAGTATCCTCCGGAATAGCTTTAGTAAGAATAGCTTGAACATCAAATGCCTTATAGAAATTTTCATTCGCAATTTCTAAAATTTCATCAATGACTGGTTGAACTTCGAATTTGCTTTGTAGATCAATTCTTAATATCCCATAGTGATTAAATTCATCCTCTGCAATTCTATGAAACATTTCAATTGTACCAACCTTTTCATTTGTTTCATTGAAAATTACTGTCCATCTTACAAAGTACTTCTTTTTATAAGAGAAATCCCAAAATTCAATAGCTTTTCTCATTCTTTCAATTGTTGTATAGTGAAAATTATCTCCTTCGCAATTATCTGAATTAATAAATTGTACTGCTTTTTCATCAGAATAGCACTTTAATAACTCTTGGACATCCTCCAAACTCGTTTGTCTTAATGTAATAAGCTTGTTTTTATACACTGGACATTCTTCATAAATATTTTTCATATGTTCACTCTCCTTTTAATCAATAACATTCTAAAAGTAGATTCAATTTCATAAGCCTTTTCAGATTTTCGATTTTCACCAAGTCCCATAGACATGCCACACACATAGCCCATGTTTTTTGCATCTTTAAGAAAGTACGCTGGAAAACAATAGGTACCCTTATTCGTCTTAAATTCCTCCAGGTAGTTCAAGCAATTCTTGAACCACTTGGATTCTCTGGCTGCTTTAAACTTTGACATCAACTCCATATATAAAACTAATATACTCTTTTCGTATTCCGAATTATGATTATGCAAGCATGGCAATTCTGGTCTCCAACCGCAAGCATAATAAGTTCTATTTGTCTTATACCAAAGTAATCCATATCCTTGGGGTAATGCTTGAAATCTTTCATCAAGAATATACTCAATAATACTATTTATTTTATTCTCCAAATCTCTATCAATGAAGGACTTTGGGAAATATGCTAAGCAAAAAATATCATGAATTAATGGCAGAGGTTTTTCATTACATCCTGGGTCATATTCAGGTCGAATAACAGGACTTGCACTCCATGATTTTGGAGGTTTAGGATAAGATAAAATTTCAGTAGCATTCAGGTGTATATTAAATTGCTTATCAGTAGCAATTTTGTAAAGTAGATTTATACGTTCCTTTATAAAACTTATAATTTCATCATACTCATATCCTGCACGAACAAAATAGGAAGCTAAAAGTATAGCAATAAAAATTGCTCTATTATGTGAAACATCCTGCCCTCCAGGGCTTGACAATGCTTTGCTTACAAAGGCATTGTTCACATATTGTCTAAAAACCTGCATTCTAGAATCAAAGGCATCTATTCCCGATTTCATTCCTAACTCTAGAAGTTTAGCCACTATTCCTTCTACGCCAGCACCAGAATGAATAGCATTTATTGTACGAATATCAACTGTCTGCATTGGTTCATAAGATTCTATTCTCCGAAGCAAAGAATTTATTGTTTTAGTATTAAGCAAATCATTAATTAACTCATCTAGCTTTGAATGATTATCCATCAATTCTGTAGTAGTGCGATATTTTATTGTTGGACCTCCGTTTGCCATTAACCAATCTAGCAGTTCCATATTGTTCATCATTTGAATTCCCCCTATAAACCAGCATTTGATTCATAAGAATTTGGCTTAGCTATTTTCCTAAAGGTATACCATTTCTATAATAGAGTCCTCATTTTCACCTATAATTTCTACACAATTAAATATTCTATTGCTTTCTTCTGGACCTCTTCAAATGGCAGCTCTGCAATAGCATGCATATCATAATTCTTATGCAGTTCTCCTATGAATTTTGAACCTAAATAGTATCCCACATCACTTATGCCTAATACTTGAAACCAGTCCCCAAAGAACTCCTTTGTTCCAATTTCAGTATTATTTAAAGCTTTTATATACTCTTTTTTAAGTTCCTTTTCTTTTTCAGTACACTTTATAGTCCACTCCCTACCCCTTGAATCAATATCCTTCTCTGTTAGGACATTTTCAAAATACTGTGCAAAACCCTCTTCGTATAAATCCCATATTCCATTATTATATTTATTATTTTCAATATTTTGGGATAGACGATCCTCTCCCCTTAATTCAAAATGAATTACGTGACACAATTCATGGGCTAATAGGGGTTCTATCTTTTCTTTTGTATGCCAATTAAGCATGGCAATTTTATCAATTCCATATAGAATTGCTCTTTTTCCATTATACTTATCCACCCATCCAGCACTATTGCAAAGTCCACTGTAAATTACAATATTTATATCGAAACAAATGTCAACCATTGCTGCTGCTCTTTTATTAATATAATCTAGTGTGTCTAAAATGTTTTTGTGGGCTTCTATCATTTTGTTAAAATCATCCTTCGTTCTATTAAAAACACTTTTCTCAGCATATTCTCTCCAGTTAATGCCCATATCCTCATAATCTCTTATGCACTTTTCTTCTAACTCTGGATAATTTCCAATATAGCTTGTCTTCCATAAATTTATTTTTTCTTGGACTGGTATTTCTAAGTTTCCAGCAAAACAATTCTTAAAATCCTTAAATGTATCGATTACATTAATCATCACATCATCCCCATTTATTTTTTATTTGTTTATACATTATTATCTTCTAGTTATTTCCACTATAAATCATCCCATTTTTAATTTTTATAACATTTCCGATAAATTTAATATCATTATCTCTAACTACAATTCCATCTTCATTCCTACATATGTATCCCCCAATACTATTAATGCATACTCACAATTATAATGCTTTTATTATATCTATCATCTCGTTCCAGTCATTTATCTCAATGCGCTCACTTTTGGGAATATATTTATTAGACTTCTCTATTGCTCCTTTATACCAAACAGGTGTTATACCACAGCCTGCTGCACCATCAACATCAAAAACTGCATTATCTCCACAATACCAGGCATCACTTGCATTAAGCTTAGCTTTGCGAAGTGCAAGTTCAAATATTCGTTTATGAGGTTTTCTAAAGACATATTCACTGCTTGCTATAATAAATTCAAACTTATGTGATGGTATATAGCTGTCAATGCATTCCTTTAAGAAAGCACCGCTAAAGGATATATTACTTATTACACTTGTTCGAATATTTTGGGTGCCTAGGAACTCCAGAAGCTTGACAATATTCTCAGTAGGCTTAGAAGCACAAGCTGAGTTTTTAAATATACGTTCTATCTCAACAGTGGATTTTGTAAACTCTATACCAAAATACTCATATAGATAATTCTGAAACAGATGATTATGTACTTCTAAAAAGGGTTGCTTTTCAATCTCTACACCATACCTTCCCATTTCTCCAAGTATGGAATTTGCAGTACCTTCCAAGGGGTTAAAGGGAGTTTCATTAACAAGTGTTTGACCATAATCAAAAATCACCATTTTAGGTTTATTCATTACAACACCACCACATTAGTATTATTTTATCTTCTACACTTAATATCTAATAAATTCAATTATATTTTAAACCCCATATGTATGCTCAGCAAAGCATGCGACCACAATGAAATTATATCTTTCATACAGCCTCTTGGCACTAATATTTGATTTGGTAACTCTCAGTCTTAAGTTTTCAATAGCTTTGTCTTCCCTCATATTTCTAATACAGTGTGCTAATATATAGCTTCCATATCCTTTATTTTGAAACCTTGGCTTCACCACAAAATCTGATATATAGTTGTTTTGTTCAATAACATATGCTCCTACCAGTTCGTCATTTAGCCAGAAGGAAGCTACTTGTCCTAACTCCTTCAAATAATTAAGCTTTCTTTGAAATCCTTCTTCATTTACAGCATATCCATTTATATTCCAACCATTATCAATATTTAACTGGTAATATGAAGTATCGAATAGATCCACAAACTCTTTTATCATGCTGCTCTCAAAGCCTTTAACCACTAGGTTACAGTTTTTTAATTCAGGCAATTCTTCACCTATATATTGAAGATGGTATCCTTCCATATCTGAGATGAATCCCATTTCTCTTACTAGGCTAACAATTTCTATATTTTTTCCGTATACATTGAAGCATATTTCCTTGGAATTTACTTTTGAAATGTATTTTTTAGTTGTATTTTTTATTATTTCTAAAGCCGGCTTTATATTGGATTCATTAATAAAGGATGCATAAAAGTAACAGAATTTATCATTGTTTATCACTAAATATACACCCTTATTTTGTTCTGTATTTACAATGTAAAGTATCTCAACACTATTGTCTTCAATTGCTTTTCCTACATAATCCCTTCCATGGGGAGATATATTCCCTATTAACTTCAATATCTCTTCAGAATACATTTTTACCAATCCTTCCATTAGCTTTAATTCGAAAGTAATTAAGATTATTTTCATTACTTTTACAATTATAACATATTGTTCATATCCATAATATCATAGTTTTTATAGGAAATAGTATTGACAACCGTTCTAAAAAGTATTAGTATAATAAAAAAACAAGATATAAAAGCTTTGATGAGGAGGAGTACATATACTCTTGATTTAAAGAGAGGGGATGTTGGTGGAAATTCCCTATGATGGATGTATGGAAGGTAGCCTCGGAGCAGTAAACCGAAATCTTATGAAAGTAGGCTTTAACGGAATCCCACTGTTAAAAGGGAAGTAGTATCGGCAGCTTGCCCGTACTATATTGAGAGTGTACATTTGTACAAACTTAGGTGGTAACGCGGAGTATAACCCTTCGTCCTAGTAATTAGGATGAAGGGTTTTTTGTTGTCTCTGTCATAAAAGCCTATAGACATTCAAATGAAAATTCTTGCCATCCTGAACCTAGTGAAGGACCTTACCCAGGGGTTCCAAAAGATCCTTCACTGCGTTCAGGATGACAAGTGAAAATACGTGAATATGATGAGAGATCTATACAGCAATTTTAAACATATTTTATTAAAATTAGGAGGATTTATTATGTTAAACAAAAAATATAACTTTAAAGAATCAGAGGGAAAATGGCAGAAATTTTGGATGGAGAATGATATTTACAGGTTTAATCCTGAGAGTAAGAAGGAAATATACTCAATAGATACACCTCCACCTACAGTAAGTGGAAGCCTGCATATAGGGCATATTTTTTCCTACACTCAGGGAGAAATAGCCGCACGATATCAGAGAATGCAGGGGAAGAATGTATTTTATCCATTTGGATTTGATGATAATGGTCTTCCAACCGAAAGACTTGTTGAGAGGGAGGAAGGTATTAGGGCAAAGGATTTACCTAGGAGTAAATTTATCGAAAAATGCTTAAATACTACTGGAAAATATGTTGGTGAGTTTAAAGCCCTGTGGCAGTCACTTGGCTTCAGTGTTGATTGGGATTTACAGTATGAAACTATAAGTCCACTAGCCCAGAGAATTTCTCAGAAATCATTTATTGAACTAGCTAAATCAGGCAAGGCATATACAAAGGAAAGCCCTGTACTCTGGTGTACAACCTGTCAAACCTCCATTGCCCAGGCAGAGCTTGACACTAAAGATATAGACTCAAGCTTTAACTATATTCCATTTCTAGTAGATGGAGAGGAATTGATTATTGCCACTACAAGACCGGAGCTATTATATGGTTGTGTTGCACTCTTTATAAACCCAGAGGATTTCAGATACAACAGCTATATTGGTAAAACTGCAATGGTACCATTATATGATTTCGAGATTCCTATACTTGGAGATGACAAAGTAGCTATTGAAAAGGGAACTGGAATCGTAATGTGTGCTACTTTTGGAGATACTACAGACCTTGAGTGGTATAACAAACATTCTCTGCCATACAGAAAAACAATTGAAGCAGATGGATTAATAGGGACCGGTATCCCCTTTATAGGAGGTATGAATACGAAAGAAGCAAGGGCTGAGATAATTAATATCCTTTCAGATAGAAACCTATTAAAGAAAAGTGAGAAAATTTCCCACACTGTTTCCATCCATGAAAGATGCGGACATGAAATTGAAATAATACCATCCAAGCAGTGGTATATAGACATATTAACCGAAAAGGAACGCTTCCTAAAAGCCGCTGATGATATTAACTGGTATCCAGCATCAATGAAAATCAGATATCAAAACTGGGTTGAAAACCTCAAATGGGATTGGTGTATCTCAAGGCAGAGGTACTTTGGAGTTCCAATACCTGTTTGGTATTGCAAAAGCTGTGGTAAATCAATGTTTCCAGAGGAATGTGAGCTTCCAATAAATCCTCTAGAAACTGCACCAAATAAAACTTGTCCATGTGGCTCAAATGAATTCATTCCAGAGGAAGCTGTATTAGATACATGGGCAACCTCCTCCCTAACACCACTAATCAATAGCAAATGGGGAGAGGAAAATGATATTACGGACAGGCTTGTACCAATGGGAATGAGAACTCAAGCACATGAAATTATAAGAACCTGGGCCTTTTATACAATTGTAAAAAGCCTTTATCATACAGGAAGGCTTCCATGGAAGGATATAATGATATGTGGCTTTGTAATGGCTAAAAAGGGAGAGAAGATAAGCAAGTCAAAGAATAATTCAGAGAACTCCCCAACACAGCTTATTGAAAAATACTCAGCAGATGCCATAAGATACTGGGCAGCAGGAGCAAAGCTTGGTACTGACACCATGTATTCTGAGGAAGAGATGGTGTTATCAAATAGATTCCTTACAAAGCTTTGGAATGCTGCAAAGTTTACACTTATGCACCTAAATGATTATAAAGGAGAAAAACCTGAAAACCTCCTTCCAATAGATAAATGGATTATTGAGCGTCAAAGAGAAATTGAAACAAAGGCAGCACAGTATATGAATAGATACGAAATGGGCATAGCCCGTGGGGAAATAGATGAGTTCTTCTGGAAGGATTATTGTGATAACTATCTTGAAATAGTAAAAGATAGAGTATATAAGCCAGAAATCCATGGTGAATTGGAAAGAAGATCTGGACAATACGCTCTATACACTGCATTTATGGGAATACTGAGAATGTATGCAATATATACTCCTCATATAACAGAGGAAATTTATCAAGACCTTTTTAGAAGTATTGAAGGAAAGTTGTCTCTTCACCAACATGAGTGGATAAGAGAAGATAAGCTTGACACATCAAGCTTAGAGTTTGGAGAAAGAGTTAAGGATATCTTAAAGGAAGTTAGAAAATATAAATCAGATAGAAATCTTTCATTGAAGGAGCCCCTAAAGAAAATAAATATTTCCATTCCTGGTTATATGCTAAGCTCTATTAATCAAACAGAAAAAGACCTAACAGCCTGCACAGGAGCACAGGAGATAATTATTGATTCAGGAGATGAATTCAGATTTAGTATAGATAATTAATAGTTTCGGTTCTGTTTCTTAGTAAACTCCTCCAGCATATCCCATGTCATCCTGAAGGGAGTGAAGGATCTTTATTTAGTAGTACATTAGATCCTTCCCTATGCTTCAGTATGACACAACCTCTTAGTTTATATTTTTAACAATTGTATAATAGCTTCTATACATTAATTTAATTGAATAAATACTATTCTAAAAAAATATATATTACTGTCTATATAATTTAAGAGGTGTCACTATGAGGTATAAAGTTTTTTTATGGGAGCTATTCGGAGTAATCTTTATTTCAATAACTGGAACCCTATTACATTTTGTTTACAAATGGTTTAACGAATATGATCCATTAGCACTTATTTCAGCTGTTAATGAAAGCACCTGGGAACATCTGAAGATTGCCTTCTGGGCTGCATTAATATATTCAATATTAGAATTTATTTTTATTTCAAACATTACAAACAATTTTATTATCGCAAAGGCTGCATCCTTCCTTGTAATTCCTATTTCAATTATTATACTATTTTATTCATATACTGCCATACTAGGACGTAACCTTCTCTTTGTTGATATTTCTATTTTTATATTATCCATATTTTTGGGACAGAAAGTTAGTTTTAAGCTATTAACAATGGATCAATTACCAAGCTGCTTAACATCTTTATCCGTAATAATTATTATAACTCTTATAATTATATTTCCCTTGTTTACTTATTTTCCTCCTAAGCTCTCAATTTTCAAAGATCCTGTTAAAGGCGGGTATGGCATATATAAGAGAGAGACTATTTTCAGGTATAGGGACTTAAAAAATAGTTATAAACCTTGAAGATAGTTAAAGCTTGATATGAAACATGGCAGATGTAAGCAAACCATAAAAACGGGATGGATATTTGATTATCCATCCCGTTTTTAATTGTTTATAATACTTGTGAACTGGCTCCATACATCTCACCAATTTTAAAAATGCACCCTTATTAGATAAAATTTTATTCCCTTATCGCTCCAACCTAGGTCCCAGGGAACATGATATCTGTCTGTGTTGTGACAGTTTACAAGTGTGTAACCCTTTGAATCTGCTCCTGTCACTACTGATACATGTTTAATCTTCCCTTTTTTTTCATATGCTACAATATCACCTGGCAGCATTTTGTAGGCAGCCTTGTAAACCTTGTTATAGCTTCCGGAAGCTATAAGGGATGCTCTTCCGCTATTAAGCATATAATCCTTAAAGCCCTGAGCATTTACCCATGCCTTAGTCACATCTCCCTTGTTATAATTCCAGGCACCTGTTTTTTTAAACTTACCACCCTCATATAATATTTGAGATGCAAAGTTAGCACAGTCCCCTCCCTGGGGATTGAAATCCTTATATTTTTTATTATATGTAAACCCATATTCCTCGTCAGATGCTGCACCACAAAACTGATCAGCATACTCTATTGCTTTTTGCCTTCTTTCTCCTATTTTAGACAGATCCCTTCCTACCTGGGCTGTAATGTAGCTTTTTATCTCATCTGATTTTATTTCATCAAGACTAAGTGAATCTGCAAAAGGATCTGTATACCACTCCTTCTTAATCAGCCAGTCTTCATCCTGATTGAGCACATCAATAATATGGTAGGTACCAATTCTAAAGAAATTTATTCTATCAGGGTCATCATTGTAAACATATAAGTATTCTGTTGATACTATTAAATTAGCAGAGAAACCCCATTCCTTCTCCTTAACATATCTAGGTACTACAACAGATTTAATATCAATAAATTTTATACCCTGCTTATCAGACCATCTATGAAGATATTTTAATTTCCTCTCCTCATGTTCAAAAGCCCATGTACCATATTTAGTTTTTGTTTCATAAAGAGATTTAATAGTAGTTGCATCCTTATTAAGTATAGCCTGGTTTCGGCATTCAATAATATCCTTTATTACCCCTGTATATTCCTCATTAACAAATGCAACTGGTACCACAGTATTAAACCTATATAATAGGGAAACAAAAATTACAATAATAATGACAGTCGTTACCCTCATAATTGTTGATTTTTTCATAGTTATAAATACTACCATAATTCTACCTCGCAATTTATCTCCATAAAAATATATGTGCAAAAATCACTTGATAGAATAGTATTCTTATTAACCCTCAGAATTCCCCCGGGTGCCCGCAGCAGTATGCTGGCACAAAAGAGGATGAGACTTGTAGGGGCGAACAGTGTGTCAAGAGCAACATAGGTAACACTTTGTGTAAAGACATAGGTAACACTTTTATACCTTTAGCCTATATGCTTTACGTTGAG
>JARDZI010000185.1 GCA_029240935.1 Clostridiales bacterium | reverse complement strand
AAAGAATTTTGACGTTCCATATATCAATAAACGAATGGAAAGATATGGACAGGATTTCAAATTGAATCAGGAGCATCTTGATGTAATTTGTCATGTAAGACCAAATAAAAAAAAGCTTGGACTTGAAAGCTGCAGTTTAAAAAGTGTTGAAAAGTATTTAAACTTAAATAGAGAGGATACAATTGATGGTGCAGAAAGCATAACGCTTTATAATAGATACATAAAGACAAGGGAAGAAAATATTAAACATAAGATAATGCTTCATAATTTTGAGGATGTATATAATCTTCCTGGAATACTTAAAATATTTGATAATATTGAATTTGGAAGTAGCAATACTGAATTGATAACATATAAACAGAAGTCGTTTTTAAACAGTCTTCTTAAAAGTAAAAGCATGAAGCTCTCTATTGATATTGACTCAATTTCTAAGCTTCAAGCCTCTAAGCTAATTGACTTTATGCTAAATGGAACAGCTTGTGAGTACAAGCATCTTATTGAAAGTAAATAGCAGGATGACATAGGATGGGTTCATATTAATCCTTTGAATGAATTAGGGGAAGAAGTGATACAATGAAACAATATGAAAATTTAGCTAGCATATATGATAGAATGATTGATGTAAATTATGATGAATGGCTAAATTTTATAGAGGAATATCTTAGAAGGAAAGAAATAATATTAAAAGGTAAAAAGACACTGGAACTAGGTTGTGGTACAGGAAATATGACTCTGAGATTGAGGCCGAGGGGTATGGAGATAACTGCTCTGGATATTTCAGATGATATGTTGACTCTAGCACAGGAAAAAGCCTTTAAGAAAAGATTTAAAATCAATTTTCTTAATCAGGACATGGTAGATTTTGAGCTAAATAGGAAATTTGATTTAATTTTTTCCTTTTGTGATGGGTATAATTATATTACAGATGAGGAAAGCTTAGCTAATAGCTTTCATAAGGTTTTTACACACCTTAACAATCAAGGTGTGTTCATGTTTGATATTAGTACTCAGCACAAATTAAAGGATATAATTGGCGGAAATACATTTACAATGAATGATGAAAAGCTGTGCTATATTTGGGATAATTATTATGAAAAAGATATACTGGAAATGTATATTACTTTTTTTGTGCCTGAAGGGAAGCTGTATAAAAGAATTGATGAAACACATGTACAAAGGGCATATAGTGTTGAAACTCTAATTAAACTATTACATAAAACAGGCTTCAGCAGGGTCGAAGTATTAGAGGATTATTCCTTTAATGCATTAAAGGATGAAAGCATTAGAGCAACATTTATAGTTGAAAAATAGGAGGTAAATATGAGTTACATTTTAAGAGCAACTGCAAAGGGTGGAGATGTAAGAATTTTTGCTGCAATAACAACAGAAATGGTTGAAAAGGCTAGGGCGACCCACAACTTAAGTGCTACAGCCAGTGCTGCACTTGGAAGATTCCTTACTGCAGGATCAATAATGGGTTTAATGTTAAAAAGTAAAGAAGATACTCTAACTCTGACCATTAATGGTGGAGGGGAGGCAGGAAATTTAGTTGTCGTTGCAAATTCAAGTGGAAATGTTAAGGGTTACATTTCAAATCCATTTGTAGATCCTCCACTTAACAATAAGGGAAAGCTTGATGTCGGTGGTGCTATTGGAATAGATGGTACTTTAAATGTAATAAAGGACCTGGGACTAAAGGAACCATATTCAAGCCAGGTACCTATTCGTACTGGAGAAATTGGTGATGATATTGCTTATTATTTCACAGTATCTGAACAAACACCATCAGCTGTAGTGGTAGGAGTACAGGTTGACACTGATTTATCAATAAAGTCTGCAGGAGGTCTTATTATTCAAATGATGCCTGGAGCAGATCCCCTTCTAGCAGATTTAATAACTTATAGATTAGAGGAAATTCCTCAACTTTCAAAACTTATTGGAGATGGAAAATCAGGTGAGGATATTCTTAATATGTTATTTGATGACATGGATTTGAAAATATTCGAAAAAATAGAAGTGGGTTATGTATGTGATTGTTCTAGGGAAAGGGTAGAAAGAGCATTGATTTCAATGGGTAGAGAAGAGTTAGAAAGTATTAAGGAAGAAGAAGATATAGAAATTCAATGCCACTTTTGCAACACTAAATATAGCTTTACAAAGAAGGACATAGAAGAAATGATAAAATAAAAATGGAGCATAAGGCTCTTTTTTTTATGAGATTATTTGACTTTTAATAGGAAGAATGCGTCTCATGTCATCCTGAACGCAGTGAAGGATCTTTGTTCAGACCCTAGGGAAAGATTCTTCACTGCGTTCAGAATGACGGTTTGGAGATCTAATATGATTGGCGCCAATGCTTCATGTTTTCGTAGGGGCGAACAGTGTTCGCCCGTTTTACGCACCAAGATCAGGAATAGCCCGAATTCAAAGTGCCCTGCGGGCGAACAGTGTTCGCCCCTATATTGACCTCGGTCGTCACCTTAGGACGCATTTTCCGAGGAATGTGATATTAAATATTACTGTCACCATAAATATATTTATAATATTTTTCAAAATGGTGTTGACATAATCACAAAAACACGATATTATAATACATGTCAGTCAGCGAAAGCAGTTATCCCGAACTGCTGAATGGAAGAAAAAACTGTTGACAAACGATGTTAAAGATGATAAAATTAATATCGTTACACAATTAAAATGCGTATGGGCGCATAGCTCAGCTGGGAGAGCATCTGCCTTACAAGCAGAGGGTCACAGGTTCGAGCCCTGTTGTGCCCACCATACGCGGCCTAGTAGCTCAGTTGGTTAGAGTGCCGGCCTGTCACGCCGGAGGTCGAGGGTTCGAGCCCCTTCTAGGTCGCCAATATGCCCAGATAGCTCAGTAGGTAGAGCAAGGGACTGAAAATCCCTGTGTCGCTGGTTCGATTCCGGCTCTGGGCACCATTTATATGCGGGAGTGGCTCAGTGGTAGAGCGTCACCTTGCCAAGGTGAACGTCGCGAGTTCGAATCTCGTCTTCCGCTCCAATTTTTTATTTGGCGGCATAGCCAAGTGGTAAGGCAAAGGTCTGCAAAATCTTTATTCTCCAGTTCAAATCTGGATGCCGCCTCCACAAACTATTGAAATTTAACTCACATCTTTTGATGTGAGTTTTTTTATAGTCTCTTGGTTTGCAATTTTCACTGTTATAAATTAATATACTTATTGTGGGGTGATTGCTAAATGAATGTTAAAAATAAGTTAATGGAATATTTTCCAGCCTTTGGTCATAAAAATTTTAGACTATTCTGGTGGGGGCAGTTAGTATCTTTAATTGGAACCTGGATGCAGAATACAGCCCTAAGTTGGCTTGTTTATGATATAACTGGTAATAGGTTTTATGTTGGACTTATGAATGCAGTTCAGTTTACACCTGTACTTTTATTTACACTCTATGCAGGTGTTATTATTGAGAAATATCCAAAAAGGAGACTTATCCTATTAACTCAAGGGCTTCAAGCTGTGGGTGCATTTGCTCTTTTTTTACTTATGTTTACCAATTCCATAAAATTCGGGTACATATTGATAATAATGTTTTGTATTGGTATAGCTCAATCTTTGGATAATCCTGCAAGACAGTCATTTGTTGTTGAAATGGTTGAGGGAAGAGAACATTTAATGAATGCAATTGCACTAAATTCTGCTGTTTTCAATGGAGCCAGGCTTATTGGCCCAGCAATCGCAGGAATTGTACTATCCAGGTTAGGACCTACCTGGTGCTTTTTATTAAATGCAGTAAGCTTTATTGCTGTTTTAATTGGTTTGATTATGATGTCTATGGATGATAAGCCTGTTAGGAGTGAAGTTAAAAATCCCGGGAAGGATATACTTGAGGGGCTTAAATATATTGCAAAATCTCCAAAGCTATTATATACATTTATAGCTACTGCTATAATACCCACATTTTGTATGAACTTTAACACGCTTGTACCAATATTTACAAAGGATGTTCTTGGGCTAGAAGCAAGAGAATTTGGAATATTACTTTCATCCCTGGGATTTGGAGCACTAATAAGTGCTGTTTCTGTTGCCACAAGAGGTAAAAGAGAAGGAGCAGTTTATAAACAGTTAATAGGATCCTTTGGACTCTCAGCTGCATTAATAGCCGCGGGCATGGTGCCCAAGTTTTATATGGCTATAATTGTGTTTGCAATATGCGGCTTCTTTATGATAACCTTTAACACCACATGCAACACCGTACTTCAACTCAATTCTCCAGATAACATGAGAGGTAGAATTATGAGTGTATATTCATTTGTATTTGGAGGCCTTGCACCTGTAGGAAGCCTATATGCAGGAACGGCTGCAAAGTATCTTGGTTCACAGTACACCTTTATAATAAGCGGAATAATTGGGCTTGGAGCGTTTTTAATTCTATTTAAAAAGAGAAAGGAGCTAAGTTAATTGGAGGATTATATTCAATCTCCAAATCTGCCTAGAGGAAAGGTAAGCCTTGCAGTAATTGATGGAAGGGTTAGCGAGGAAATAGAAAGAAATATTTATGATATTGGAATTAGGTTAATAAAAACAAAAAAAATGAATGGGTTATATGATGCAATTTCCTATCATCCTGATATTGTAATTCATCATTTAGGGAACAATGAAATAGTTGTTCCGCCTAATAGTGAAAACCAAATTATTTATAAGCTTGAAGAGGAAGGTTTTAAAATAATTATTGGGAAAAGGGAAGTGGAAGGAACATATCCCTTTGACATTTCATATAATGTAGCACGGTTTGGAAATAATGCAGCCTGTTGTATTAAGCATACTGATGAAATATTGCTGGAAAAATTAATTGAAAGAGGTATTAAAATAATTAATATAAACCAGGGATATGCAAAGTGTTCTATATGCGTTGTATCGGAGGTCGCAGTTATTACATCTGATAGGGGAATTTACAAGGAGCTACAAAAAAATAATATTGCTGTGCAGCTTATCACTCCTGGCAATATTGGATTAATCAATATGAATTATGGTTTTATTGGAGGAGCATCAGGAAGTGTTTCCAATTCAGATATTGCTTTTATGGGTAATATTGAGTTACATCCGAATTATAATGAAATACATTTATTTTTGTCGAAACATAACAAAAGCATTATTAATTTGAGTAAAAATCTAGTTAATGATTTGGGGACACTAATACCTTTAAAAGAATATAGTATATTAACGCCATAATTTTTTCCTGTATAGCATTTTATGGCTCACATATACTATTGGTGAAGGGAGTGATAAGCTTGATTCTCCTGTCAGTTGGATATAGCAAAAAAAATAGAGATATTTATGATAAACTTAAAGAACTATGCAAGTTCTTTAAGGATAAGGAAATTAATATTGCTATGGCAGAGAGTGATTTAGGAAATATGCATTATGTAAAATGCATATTAAAGGATACTGAAAATGATATTAAGCTCTTTGATGCTTGTAGAGAGCTCTTCTATTCATATTCTTCAAATGCAATTTACGATTTTATTTCAACTGAATATATTACTGAATTGCTAGAGAAGCTCTTAAGAGAAAATTACAATTATTTAAGTTACAGTGATTTAGAAGAAATAAGACAAAGATGTATAGAGGTTGTTGCTGGTAATGGTATATTTTCTACCCAAGGATTGTTGTACAACATTAACTGCAAAAACAATATAATAAAAAAAATAGATGAATATCTGCAGGAAAGCTTTGAAATAATTTTAGATGGTTTTATAACCTTCAGACTTAAGGATCTAAATGAAGAACTTACTGGTTTGGTTGAAAAAATAATTGAGGAATATGTTATTGAAAAGGAGTACAGTGAGTTTATAAAGTTGCTAAAATATTTTGTTGATATACAGGAAAGCAGATATGAGGTTGTAAATATTATTATCAACTCAAAAGGAGACTATATAATAGAGGACGAGAGTATGAATAATATAACAGAGGAGTTTTTTGCGGATTTTAATATAGATAATATTAAAGGTGAAGTAAATAAACATGATATTCTGGTAAGTGCTCTAATTACATGCGCTCCGAACAAAATAGTAGTTCATGGTATGATAAATATACAAAATCAGGAGGTAATAGACACAATTAAAAACATCTTTCTAGAGAAATTATCCTTCTGCACAGGCTGCGGCATATGCCAAGGTATAACATCCTTAACAAGGGTATAAAACATTTTTTTATGATTACTAGTACAAGAGGGAACTTGGATTACATTGGTTCCTTCCTGTTTTCATTTTTTGAGCAATTATTGTATAGTACTTATTGGTCTAAATAAAAAGTCTTTATTGACAAAAGTAATTTCAAGTTATATAATGATTAACAAGATAAAGCAATGAATGGGAAGAGTAGGTTATACCCAGTTAACAGAGAGAGGAATCCATTGGCTGTAAGATTTCTTTAACATGGAGGATTGAAAACCACCCATGAGCTCCAACCTGAACCAGTAGGGATTGGCGTTAGCTGCGTTAAGGCTTTCAAGTGGGTTAATACCAATTTGGGTGGAACCGCGGGAGAATGATACTCTCGTCCCTTTTATTAGGGACGAGAGTTTTTTGTTTGTTTTGAGGTGCAATCTATCCCACATCAAAACCACATAACGTAGGGGCGAACAGTGTTCGCCTGCAACGCACCTAGAATTTAAAATAAACTCAGATTGATGACCTGCAATAACGGGCGAACACTGTTCGCTCCTACAGATGCAGATTTAGCTAGAAAATCAAGGCTGCTTAAGTATGAAATGAATAGGAGGGAAAAAATATGATTAATATTAAATTAAAAGACGGAAAAATACTAGAGTTTGAACAGCCAGTGAAGGTAGAAGAGGTTGCAAAGAAAATCAGCATGGGACTTTATAAAAATGCCCTTGCAGGAAAGATAAATGGAGAAGTAGTGGACCTAATGACAGTTATTGATAAGGATGCAAATCTTGAAATACTAACCTCAGATGACGAGGGTGGAATACATGCTCTAAGACACACTGCATCCCACATATTGGCTCAAGCGGTTAAGAGATTATATCCTAATGTGAAATTAGCAATAGGACCTGCCATTGATAC
>JARDZI010000184.1 GCA_029240935.1 Clostridiales bacterium | reverse complement strand
AATTGTAATGAAAGGTATGTTATTAATAACTGTATAAATTTTTAGTACTTGCTTTAGTGGTGGATAACAAATAAAATAAAATATAGAAAAACCTTATATTTATTAACTTTTATTGTTTTAAATAGTTGCTGTATATATAAATATAGGTTTTGGAAATATTAATTGCATTTTATTGTGATATACAATGTTGCATGGGGGGATATATATGCAGAATAAATTTAATAGGGGTATGGAAGATTATTGTTTTATATTTGAAGGAAGCAAGCTTTTGGTAAAAAAAATGAATGGTCAAACTAATATACCAGTGAATGGTGATTTAGAAAACATGAATATTAATCTAGCTCATAGCAGGTATTTTGGTGATTTGAAAGGTTCTGCCTGCTATAGTATAGACAAGCCAACAGATTTTACGCCAAGTGTTAATCTGTTTTTTACTGATTTAAGAGAATTAGCATGTATATTTGATGAAAAATTATTTCATCTAGCCTGTAGAGGACTACATCTTTTGAGGTGGTTTGAAAATAATAGGCACTGTAGTAAATGTGGCACATTAGCAGAGGATAAGCAGGATGAAGTTGCAAAAATTTGTCCTAAATGTGGTTTTATTAATTATCCACGTATTTCACCTGCCATAATAGTTGCAGTCATAAACAAGGATAAACTATTGTTAGCCCATAACTCTAGGTTTGTTGAAAAGCGGTACAGTGTTATTGCAGGCTTTGTAGAACCTGGTGAGACCTTTGAGGAATGTGTTGTTAGGGAGGTTAAAGAAGAAGTAGGAATAGAAGTTAAGAGCATAAAGTATTTTAGCAGCCAGCCCTGGCCATTTCCTGACTCAGTAATGATAGGGTTTACTGCTGAATATGCTGGTGGAGAAATAAAAGAGGATGGAATAGAAATACTAGATGCTGGGTGGTATGGAGCAGATGAATTACCTATGACCCCATCAGGTGGAAGTGTTGCAGGAAAGCTAATTAAATGGTTTGTTGAAAATTACCCTCAAAATAAGGAATAGGCTGATAGAAGTGGATGTACCAAAAGGTTCATTTTGAAACACCCCACATTTAACCTAACCGTAGGGGCGAACAGTGTTCGCCTGATTTGACATAATCAAATATAGGTTGACCTGGATTGATAGTACACTAGGGGCGAACACTGTTCGTCCCTACAAGTTTCATCATTTTTTATATTGGCATGTTGGCATGGTAGTTAATATGAAAAAAGGAAGCATTTATGCTTCCAAATTTACACATATTTTTAGTTTTTCAATTCTCTTTTCAGTTAACTTCTCTATTTTAAATACAATATTTTCATATTCAATGATATTATTTTCATCCTCCTTCGGGATGCTGCCAAGTAGGGTTATAACAAAGCCTCCAATTGTATCAAAATCGTCTGATGGTAGTTCTAAATGCAGTAATTCATTAATATCATCAATGGAAGTAAGTCCATCAACTATATAGGTATTAGAATCTATCTTTTTTATTCCATCATCCTTTTCATCATATTCATCGAATATATTTCCCATTATTTCTTCAATTAAGTCCTCAATAGTTGCGATACCTGAAAAGCCACCATATTCATCAATTAGTATTGCCATATGGTTATTTGTATGCTGAAGCTCTTTAAACAAGGCATCGATATTTTTTGTCTCTGGAACAAAATAAGCAGGTCTTAACATGTCTCTTATTTTCATAGAATCCTTATTTCTAAGATGAACAAATAAATCCTTCATATATAAAACACCTATGACATTATCAATATCATTTTCATAAACAGGTATTCTAGAATACTGTTCCTCTAATACTTGATCTATTAACTCCTCCACAGGTGTGGTAATATCAAGTGCAAATACACTGGTTCTTGGTGTCATAATTTCCTTTGCCAGAGTATCATCGAATTCAAATATACCATCAATCATATTTTTTTCAATTTCATTTATTACCCCGTTTTCTTCACCAACCTCTATCATAGAACGTATTTCTTCTTCTGATATTTTTTCCTCAAGATTCTCAAGGCTAAACCCAAATATTTTTACAAGAATATTTGTGGAAAATGTAAGGAGTTTGACAAAGGGCTTAGTAATCTTTGAAATAAATATAATTGGTTTAATTACTAGCATGGACAACTCTTCTGATTTTTGAAGTGCTATTCTTTTAGGGAATAATTCTCCAAAAACTAGAGTTATATAGGCAATTAGTATAGTGATGACAATAACAGAAATTCGATTACTTCCAGGTATATTAAATTTGTCTAAAAACACAGAAAAGTAATCAGAAATACTTGTTGCTGCAGATGCACTGGCAAAAAAACCAGCAAGTGTAATTCCAATTTGAATTGTTGATAAAAATCTGCTTGGCTCAGTTAAAAGCTTGAGTATCAATTGTGCCTTTTCATTGCCATCCTCAGCAAGTAAAGCAAGTTTAGTTTTGTTTGATGAAACTATTGCCATTTCAGAGGCTGCAAAGAAAGCATTAATTAATACTAGAACTAAAATTAAAAGTAATTCAAGTGTGACGTTACCAGGACTACCGTCCATTTAAAAATTCCCCCTTATAATATAAAATACTCAAAGTTTATTTTAACACATGATGCTATAAAAATACAATTATTAGTAGTGATAGAAATCTAATTTGAAGAGTTTAGCATATAAAACGTTTATTAATCTGCATATTTTGAGATTTTACCAGCACTTTTAAAAATATTTCTTAAATATAGAATATATTGGTTGAAATATAACCTTATTTAGAATATAATAAAAATGATTTTATATATTTTTCTACTTTTTAGGATTATATATTCCTAGTAATAGTAAAGACAGAAAAGTAAGTCCCAGTAGATGGTATAGTCTATTGGGTTTTTTGTTTATATAGAATAAAAGGAGGTTTTTTATGCTTAAGAAATTAATTATAGATACTGTTGATTTTGAAAGGATGAGTTGTTCATTTGTGATTAAAAATTTATCGTCAGGAGAACTCTTATCTTACGGGGAAAATGAGGTTATATCATCTGCAAGCCTTATAAAAATACCAATAATGGGAGAAGTATTAAGGCAGGTTAGTGAGGGAAGTTTATCATTAGAACAGAGAATAATTGTTAATTGGGAGGATAAGGTTCCATTTAGTATCCTTACTGAACTATCAACTGGAAACTCCTATACCTTAAAGGATTTAATTACATTAATGATTATACAAAGTGACAATACAGCTACAAATATACTTATTGATTTAGTTGGAATGGATAGTATCAACAATTTTATTTGCAATAATGGACTGAGCAGCACTGTACTTGGGAGAAAAATGATGGACTTTAATGCTAGAAAAGAGGGAAGAGACAATTATACTACAGCAATGGATATGGCTAATATACTGGAAAAGATATATAATAAAGAATTAGTAAATAAGGATTCTAGTATTCTTATGATGGATATATTAAAAAAACAACTTGATAATTCAATGATAAGACTCTTTATTCCTGAAGAAACAGTTATAGCTCATAAAACTGGAGGCCTTGATGGAATAGAGCATGATACGGGTATAGTTTTAAGTGAAGAATGCGATTATATTATTAGTGTACTCACTTGGAATGCAGACTTGACTTATATATCAAAAGCTACTATAGGGGAAATATCTAGGATTGTTTATGATTATTTTATAAATAATATAAAAGGATAATGAAGGGGGTATGAAAAGTGAAAATAACAGATATACAATTAGGACACATTTCAATACCGTTAAAAAAGCCATTTAAAACAGCTTTAAGAACAGTAAACAGTGTTGAGGATCTGGTTGTGAAGGTTATTACGGATACTGGACATACAGGTTTTGGTGAAGCACCTCCGACTGCAGTAATAACAGGTGATACTACTGGTTCTATCGCAGATGCTGTAGAGGGCTACATAAAAAAACAAATTGTTGGGTTGGATATTGAAAATATTGAAGAAATAATGTTGAGAATTGACAAAGCGCTAATTAAAAACACCAGCGCAAAAGCAGCAGTTGATATTGCAATATATGATTTGTTTGGTCAATTACATAAAGCACCTTTATATAAGCTCCTTGGAGGCTATAGGGATAAAATTACTACAGACATTACTATTAGTGTTAACGAACCAGAACAAATGGCAAAGGACAGTATAGAGGCTGCGGAGCTAGGTTATAATACTTTGAAGATAAAGGTTGGCAAGGATTCAAATACTGATATGCAAAGAATGAAAGCAATTAGAGCTGCAGTTGGCTATGACATCAATCTTAGAATCGATGCAAATCAAGGCTGGAAACCTAAGGAAGCAGTTATGGTTTTAAGAAAAATGGAGGATGCGGGCCTTAATATTGAGTTTGTAGAGCAGCCTGTAATTGCGCATGACTTTGAAGGCTTAAAATATGTTACTGATAATGTTTCAATTCCAGTACTTGCTGATGAAAGCGTATTTTCTCCTGCAGATGCATTGAAGATAATGCAAATGAGAGCAGCAGATTATGTAAATATAAAGCTTATGAAAACTGGTGGAATACACAATGCATTAAAGATTTGTTCTATGGCCGAGGTTTATGGAGTGGAATGTATGATTGGTTGTATGCTTGAGAGCAAAATAAGCGTTACAGCAGCTGTACATTTAGCTGGTGCTAAGAGCATAATAACAAAGATAGATCTTGATGGCCCAGTACTATGCAGCGAAGACCCAATAGTAGGGGGAGCGATTTTTAAGAATTTTGAAATAACCTTGGATAATAGTCCAGGACTTGGATTTAAATCAATTGGTAATGTGGTTTGGTAAATTATCGACTGATGAACTTCAAGGCTTTGAAAAATCATTACTGCCTAACACTGAGTTACAGACAAATAATTAAAATAAAGAAAGTCTCCCTTCATGGGAGGCTTTTTTTATTTCTTTTTAAATTTCGGAAGTATGAAATCAAAAAACAATCCACTTACTAAACTTGATAAAAAGCCTGTAAACAATATGAATGCCACTAAGAAGCTTCCTAGGGCTTCAAAGCCTTCACTTGGAAGCCTGGATTGATAGTAATTATATATTGTAGGAATTAATATTAATATGGGAAATAAATACTTTATAAATCTTCTTTTAATTGTTAACCTGTGTAGTAAATATGTTAGAAGTGCAAATATTATAACTACAGCAATGATAATAAGAATAAATCTTTCCATATAGTCACCTTCTCTCGTTTTAAGAAATTGTATAAATATTCTTTTATATTATTAGATGTAAAAAATCACGTAAAAGTTTCACCAATTTTTCTTGGTATAATATATTCGTTTATTGAAAGAAGGTTACAATTCATTTACATTTTCATACCTGTTTATATATCAATAGATCTAAATATATAAAGCCCTTAAAAACTCATCTCAAAGCTATTAAAAATTTGTAATTTTCTATAGGATATCTAGTTTATCAGAAAAAGATATAATAACTGATATTATCATAATTGATAATAAAAAAAATTAACAACTGCAATTATTCATACATTATGCTAGAATTAATTTAACATATATAATTGTATATTTTACCTGTTTTTTGTACAATATGTTATGTATTATAGAAGAATTTGGAGTTGAATTTATGAAAAAAATAGCTTTGCTTTTAATAGTCTTAATAATAATTATTTCAGGCTCAACTGTGTTTTTTATTAATAATAATAAAACAACAAAAAATAATAGAAATGTATATTTTACTGTTGAAAAGGGTGATTCTTTAAATAAAATAGGAATGCAGCTTAAGGAAAAAGCGATAATAAACTCTCAATTATATTTTAAAGTGTATGCTAAATTAAATGGTTTTGAAAAAAAGATAAAGGCAGGCAACTATATTTTAAAACCAAATATAAGTATAAAGGAACTTCTTGTTAAATTCCAAAGTCCTAAGTCAGACTATGTAATTGTTACTATTCCAGAGGGTTATACTCTTTATCAAATAGCAAATAAGCTTGAGTCATTAAATTTGGCTGACAAGGAAACATTTTTAAACATTAAACTATCGGAGGTAGCACAGGATAAGCTTATATCTCCTGGCAGCAAGGTATATTATGAATTAGAAGGATATTTATATCCTGAAACATATTTTGTACCCTATGAAGCAAGGGATCTGGACATTGCCAAAATTATGTATAATCAATTCGAAAGGGTATTTACTGAGGAATATAAAGCACGGGCTAAGGAGTTAAATCTTAGCATTGACAAAGTAATAACCATTGCATCTTTAATAGAAAAAGAAGCAGCTAAGGATGAGGAGAGAAAAACCATTTCAGGAGTTATATACAATCGTATAAAGAAGGGAATGCGGCTACAAATAGACGCATCTGTAATATATGGAATTACAAAGGGTGAGAGGACCCTGGAAAAAGTATATAATAAGGATCTTGCTGTAAAATCAGCCTTTAATACCTATAATAGAAAGGGTATTCCTGCAGGGCCAATAGCTAGTCCGGGTAGACCTTCAATTGAAGCAGCTCTGTATCCTGAGGAAAATGATTATTTATACTATGTACTTGGAGAGGATGGACATGTATTTTCCAAGACCTATGAAGAACATAAGAAAAACATAGAGAAGTATATGAAGTAATTTATAAAGACTCAACTATATTTTAGTAGGGTCTTTATTATTTTGGACAAGTTTTTATCATACATATCCTTCTTATGAATATATTTTTCATAAGAAAGAATTTAATATACATAAAGGCAGATCCTTTGAAAAATATATATATTATGGTGAGGTGGAATGTTAATGAACCGTGCAATATCATTAGCTTTGTTATCCTTCCTTCTGATGATTATCATAGGAGGATGTGATATAACTCAATTAGTTACAGAGGATAAACAAACTAAAGAAGAAGTATCAGGAGAAGAGGGGAAAAACAATAGTAATACTGTATTTGAAAATGAAGGTCAGTCATCCAAGGGAAGTGAAATTGAAGAGGATTTTAAAAATTTGGTAAAGACTAATCTAGAAAGCAAATATGAAATAAAAAATATGGAGGGCTATTATTCCATAGGTCCTCTCGAGGGTCACCTAATAAATATTAAATGGGAGTCATCAAATAGTGTTTTTTTTAGAACTGATAATAGTGAAAAAGCTAGGATTTCA
>JARDZI010000183.1 GCA_029240935.1 Clostridiales bacterium | reverse complement strand
CCTGTTTGCCTTGTTGCCATTACGTCCTGATGGTCTCTAAATATGGATAGTGCATGTGTAGCAATTGCACGGGCACTTACATGTAGAACTGCAGGAAGAAATTCTCCAGCCCATTTGTAAAGGTTAGGTATCATTAAAAGAAGTCCCTGTGAAGCAGTATATGTAGTAGTTAATGCTCCTGCTTGAAGAGATCCATGCATTGCTCCTGCTGCTCCTGCTTCAGATTGCATTTCAACTACTTTTATTGGCTGATCAAATATATTTTTCTTCCCATGTGCAGACCATTCATCTACTCCCTCAGCCATGGGTGTAGAAGGTGTGATTGGATATATAGCTGAAACATCTGTCAAAGCATAGGATGCATATGCAGCTGCTGCGTTACCATCCATTGTTTTCATAACCTTTGGCATAATTAACACTCCTTTGTTATTTAAATAATCAACTCCATAAAAACATAATCTTTCCGTTCCTACTTATTATTTGACTTTTAATTATATTCATTCATAAATTTATTTTTTAAATCTTAATTACATTATTTAAAAATGTTTAATTATATATAATTGTCCTTTCCCTTAACCTAGTCTTATATAAAAAAAAGAGTAGATTTCTCTACTCTCCTAAATAATTTATTCTGTTTTACCTGTAAAATGAAAATCCTCTATTTTTACTGCAGGAACATAATAGCCTGATGTCTTTTTTCTTTCCTTAGTTATTCCCACTACTTTGTTAAAAGCCATTAACATACTTTCAGTAAATCTCATGTTTTTAACCCCTGATTTTATTTTCCCGTCTTCAATCATAAATAATCCATCCCTAGTAAGTGCTGTTAATATTGCCTGCCTTGGGTCAACAATATTCATGTAGTGGAATCTTGTAATCAAAATGCCACTTGGAGTTGATTTAATTAGTTCTTCCATGGTTTGATTTCCACCCTCCATTACTAGGTTTAATGGAAGTCCTCCCATTCCTGCTTGGCCTACAGAATGGCCTGTTGTCTCAACTCCATCTTTTATTGCACTTTTTATATCATAAGCAAGTTCTTTTACTATACCATTCTCAATAATATTTAAGGTTTTTCTTTCATAGCCTTCAAAATCAAAGTATAAAGGCATTGTGTTCTCATTATTAACATCATCTATGACTGTAATGTTTTCTCCAAACACTTTTTGTCCTATTTTTCCTGTTAAATACCCAGTACCCATCTGTGCACTTCTTGCTGAAAATCCGACATAATTCATATACCCCAGCAAATCTGCAACAGCAAGTGGTTCAAGTATTACAGTATAGCTGCCAGGTTCAATTGAAACTGGATTGATTCCCATTCTTGCCTTATTATAGGCAACCTCAAATTCATTAATTACATTTATATCATTTGCCTTGTCAGAATTAGATTCTCCATATCCAGAAACTCCAGACATATGGGTTACAACAATGCTGAAATCCACATTATCCAGTCTTGCATATCTTCTAATACCCTGGCTATTTCCCATGGCAATAACTTCTTTATTTAAGGATAGTGCTCCTGCTGCAGTATAATCCCTATCTAGTAGGTCAATTCCCTCTTTTATCAGTCTTGCTCTATTTATAGTATTAAACACCTTTTCTAGTTTCTCATCATATTCCTCAGATAGGATTTCCTCTGGAGAAATAACCTCAGGGACTTGAATATCCCCATCAGGCATGAATTTTAAATTTTCTTCAGCATCCTCAACAGCTTGCCTTAATCCCTCTTCTGTTAAAAGATTCGTTATGACCTTTGATTCCTTCTTTCCATTATAAACCTTTATTGTAACAGAATTATCTGCATTAAATACATTTTGATGAATTTCTGAATTAGCAAACCTAGTTAAACTATGTTCCTCTGAGCTAATTGAAACCATAGTATAATATTTACAATAGGATAACACTCTATCTATTACTTCATTTGCTTCTCTTCTACTTAACATCCTTAACACCTACCTTTACATTCCTAAATCTGGCTGGTGCAGCTCCATGGCCAACATGTGCAACCTGTCCTGGTTGTCCCTTACCGCAGTTAGGTGTACCATATAAATTCCAATACTCTTTGCTGCATACTCCATCACAGCTTCCCCAAAACTTTGGGGTAATACCTGTATATACAGGATTTTTGTATATTCTACCAGTTAGTTTGCCATTCTTTATTTCATATGCAAGCTCACATCCAAACTGGAAGTTCAACCTTTTATCATCTATACTCCAGCTTTTATTTGTACATAAATATAATCCATCCTCTATACCAGATATTAACTCATCAATTTCAAAATCACCTGGTAATAGACTTATATTTGACATTCTTACAATTGGTATGTTTTTCCACCCATCAGCTCTATTAGTTCCATTGGATGGTTGTCCAATCTTAACTGCAGTATCCCTGGATGTAATAAAGTTTTTAAATATACCCTTATCTATTATTATAGTTCTCTGGCCTTTTACCCCATCATCATCATATCCAAATGAACCTAATCCCCTGGGAACAGTTGCATCTGCAACAATAGTTACATGCTCTGAACCATACTTAAAATTCCCACTCAATTTGTCAACAGTTACAAAGCTCATTCCAGCATAAGCCGCCTCTGAACCAAAAACTCTATCTAGTTCGACTGGATGACCAACACTTTCGTGTATCTGAAGTGCTAGCTGAGAGCCATCAATTACTAAATCATAATGTCCTGATGGACACTCTTCAGCATTTACAATTGCAACTGCTTCACATCCAATCCTTTTAGCATTATCAACAAGATTTAATGATTGTACATATTCATAGCCTGCAGTAGCATGATTTCCTCTAAAGGAATTTGGATAGCTTCTAGTTTGCATATCATTTTCATTTTGAGCTGAAGCTTCAATTCCAGCTCCTGATTCATATAAAATTTGTGTAATATAGCTTCCTTCAGTATCTGCATAGGTTTTTTCTTCCCTCTGAAAATCCATTGAGGCTGATGTTATTGCTAGATTTCCTCCTTCTCTCATAGCTCTTTCTGAGGCTAGAAGCATTTCTATCTTTTCTGCTTTAGACACCTTAAATGGGTCTATTTCAATCGGAGTCTCATAATGATCAGTAATTACCTCCTTTGGTGACATCTGCATTTTTTGATTTTGAAGGATTCTACTTGCCTTAGCTATGTCAATAGCCATTAAGGCAGCTTCCTCCAATTTGTTCAAATCCTGAGTGCTGGCAAAACCCAAAGAGCCATCCAGTATGACTCTAATTCCAGCTCCTTTACTTCTTGAGTTAGATATATTCTGTACCATCAAATTTTCAGTAGTAATTAGTTCTCTTTGTCTGTCAACGATTCTTACATCTGCATAGTCAACACCTTTTTGCTTTAGTAAATCCAACACACTTTTAATATAATTTTCCAAACCTATCCCACCTTTACCTGTTTGTTATAAGCAAAATATTACTTATACATAAACTAACTGTAGTATATTTACCCTTTTGTATATATACCTGCATATTAATTAAAAAGGACTATACTATAATTATTACAGTATTCTATATTTATGTAATTATTCCTTCTGATATCATGAAAACATTTTTATCGTTGTTTCAATATATAAAAACTTTAATATAATGAAAAAATACCCCATTTAACCATAATAAATAGTTTTAGGGTATTTTTTTATTAAAGCACATTATAATCTTCTTTTAATATTTTTATTAACAAATCAACAACAACCTCATCATAATGGGTTCCCTTCATATTAATTAATTCTTTTATGGCTAATGAAGAATTTATTCCTTGTCTATAGGGTCTATTGGAAGTCATTGCATCATAACTGTCAGCTACTGCAATAATCTTTGCTTCAAGCATAATCTCATCACCCTTTAGTCCATATGGATAACCTGAGCCATTTAACCTTTCATGATGCTGTTCAATTATTTTATTTGTATATTTAAGAAAGGTCTCATGAATCATTCTACTTCCATCAATAGGATGTCTCTTTATATATACCATTTCTTCCTCAGTTAGTCGTCCAGGTTTATTTAATATTTCATCTGGAATATAAATTTTTCCTACATCATGAAAAGCCGCTGCATAAACCAAGTTTTCAAGTCTTTCCCCATTTATACAAAGTTTTTCTGCAATCTTCCTAGAGTATTCACGAACTCTTTCACTGTGATTAAAGGTAAATTTATCTTTTTTCTCCACTTTGTTAACTATTTCCGTCAGTTCACACATCTCATCCTTCAAGCTTTTATATACAGGCTGATTTGACACATATAGTAACGTAACCTCATCTAAAACTTTAAAGAAAACACTTTGAGTAATTTTAAACACATAAAAATAATCACCCTTATTTAAAACCTTTCTGTCTTCATTATCTTCATATTCAACAGAACCATCTAACAAATAGAAAAATTCCATAACACAATTATTATCACTAGGATCAACATGGAATAATTTATCTTGCTTTATTGTATTAATCATGATCTCAGTACCATTGCATTGCGCAAGCAAACTTAAATCAGATGATTTTTTACTTGTTTTATCAATATAATCCATCCTTTTTCCAGCATAAAAACCTTCCATAAAAAGCCTCCAATTCTCCTATTCTACATTTTCCATTATTTTTGGGCTTAATATTCAATTAATAATATTTTAAAATCATATATTGTTATTTGAATATATTACATTATAATATTCTACTTCTTTTCTGATTTTCCTTCCTTTTTATATTCATTTAGTACATATACTTTTAACTTGATTTAATTAACAAAATTACTAAACATAAAAAATCTTCATATAAAATATGAAGATTTTTTATGTTTAATAATTAATATTATATATCGCTTACTCTGAGAGGATCTATTAATACAAAACGGTTTCCCACTTCAACTTCTACCATTTCACAAATTACAGTATATCCATTTTCAGCTGCAATCCTTATTGCATCATTTGCTATGTCATTTGTCTTCTGAATAAGCCTATTAACTATATTGTCAAGATTATTGTCATATTTTAATTTGATTTCTTCTACTAACTGTTCATTATTGATGTTAGCTTGATTATTGATTGAAAATACTTTTTGTGCATTCTCAAGCTGACCAATGGTAGAAATGTATTTTCTGGTTAAATCATTAGCTTGTGTTTGTGCTTTAATAATCTCCTGTTCAATTATAGAATTAGTGCTATCTACAAGACTTTCAATATCCATACTTGATTTTTGGGCAGCTGATACTGTAGTACTAAACATAAATACTATTAGTAATCCAGCCATTAAAGAACTCAAAATCCTTTTCATCAGTATCTCCCCCTCTATATTTAATTTTACTTATGTTATCATATTCTACAGAATATATAATTTTCCTTCTTATAATTTTATTAATTATCATAATTTATCCAACAATTAAATGTATAATATTATCATTTTTTTATAGTAAAAAGTATTACATGTAGATTATTAGCGTCTTTTAATGTCTACATTTGTCAATTTCTGCGTTAATATGTTATATGTTTTTTATACATAATTGCTCTAGCAGCATCCATTCTACTTTTCTAAATATTTCATTTTTTTAGAGAATATTTTACAATCAAGTTTTCTATCTCCCTGTTAAATATGAAATATTAGGAAAAAAAGATGATAAATCAAATTCATTTATTTCTCCATCAAGAAAATTTATTGATGCATTAATTTTTTTTCTACTTTCCAGAACTGCTGTATTAAATAAATCATTAAAACTGTCTTTATAGCTTTCATAATTATTATATGGATGATTCCATTCCTTATGAATATTGTTCATATAATCAAAATTACTGTCTACATATACTGGATAAAATGCACATGAATACTTTTCAGGGGTCCTAAGTATTTTTTCCAAAAACTTTACCATTTTTAACTTAACTCTTGTTGGATCATAAAGTAACTTTAACCCTATTTTCATATCTCTGTAGGCATCATTTATAAGATTTTTCTTTATATTATAATTATAAATGTTTTCAATTTCCTTTTTCAGACAATCAGCTATAATTTCAGGAACACAAAAGCCTACATCAATAGCTTTGTATGGAGACATTCCTTCATTGCTTAAATCTGAATTTTCCCTAAGATAGATATTATCAATTATTATCTCTAATTTCTTATGATAAGAATTAGGTAAATAGGATATACCATTATCTTTACTTTGTAAAAATGCATAATAATAAATATAGGGGTGGGCTATACTATCCAATGAATAGTGGGAAATGAATCCCAGAATATATGACAATAGTTCTAAATAGTTATGGCTATTCCCTTGGTCTTTTAAGTATTTAATGCAATTAATAATGAATTCTCCTGTTCTATTTGTATGCATTAACCTCCCAAGAACCTTATCTCCCTTAGCATCTAAGCCCTTCCAAAATTTATAGTAATAAAATATATCTGGTCCCTGTGTTCCTAGCTTAAATATGTTTACTCTATTCATTATTTCAAAGTATAACTCTTCATTATCTATAATCTCTAAAGTTTTATTTCCACATAGTATATGAGTCCATATATCAGGCATACTATTCCTCCTTAATGTTGGAACCTTATTGCAAAAATAGTATGCTCTATTAAGTAAAATATTATATTTGTTAAATTTAGTTATTTGCATAATTTACAGTGAAGCCTAATTCTATAAAAATATTTTAGAATGCATATGGTATGCAATTTGTAATTCTCTGTTGCATGCTATTAGGTATTTTATTCAAATGCATTCTTTAATATGGTTACAGATTTGGCATCATTATTATCATCTAGAAAAACTTCAATTACATCAAATCTCATGTTTATGTCCCTAAGCTTTTTTCTAAGAATATAAACCTCTGCCATATTTTTAATTTTTTGTTGCTTATGCCTATTTACTGCTTCCCTAGGATATCCAAAGTTTATTCCTCTTCTTGTCTTTACTTCAACAAATACAACTACCCTTCCCTCTACTGCAATAATGTCAATTTCCCCATACCTTGTGCTATAATTTGTTTCAAGAATTGAATATCCCTTTTTCAACAAATCCTCTCTTGCAATTTTCTCTCCAAGCTTACCAGTTTCTCTATTATTTAGCATAACAAATTCTCCTCATTGACTTGGACTTTCAAATAGTTTTCTAAATAAAATTCCTGACAAA
>JARDZI010000182.1 GCA_029240935.1 Clostridiales bacterium | reverse complement strand
GAAACTAACACAACCCCAGAGACACCAAGTGATGGCTCAGGAGCACCTAGTGCTCCAACTGGTAATTAGATATTTAGAGGGGAGATGAAGGGCAGTTGCCTTAAATCTTCCCTTTTTTTATATGATATTACTTGTTAAATTTCAGGTATTTTCTTATAATATATATGTTATAATAAGAATTTACACTGTAGTGACAGGCTGACCTGCTTCTGCTTATTCCAAGGTCATGACACAAGCAGGCATAGAAGCCTGCCACTACAATAGAAAAAAACTACATAATTGTGTATGTATAAAATCTACTCTTTTAAGGAGGAGTCATGAGAAATATAAAAACAGTTGAAGTTATAAGAGCTATTGTTTATATAATGGATAAGAGTATGGGGGAGCCACTTTTAGGTGACCTGGAATTGAAATTGGACGATGAAACAATTGAGTTTTTAACTAGACATATAATGCGATGTTCTGCAGATGAAGAGACTAAGTGTACTATTTTTGATGGGGAGTCAAATGAAATTAAAGAAATTGCTTTGGAGACATTGGAAAATAGTGAGGCCTTTTATGATAAGACCAGGGAAATAGCCAAGCTGTATTATAGCTTTATGATGAACAATTCTGAAGAAGCTTCAGGAGACCTAATTGTTTGTGTTTTTAGGTGTGAATACGGAATATGTCTTGGAATTATAAAGTTAGATTATAATAAAACCTATACACATAATATTGACTATGTGGAAGAGAAAATGGCAATAACTATTCAGTCCCAGATGATAGGTATTCCAGGACCAGGCCAAAAAATTCAAAAAGGCACTATAATTAATTTTGAAAATAAAGATTGCCAAGCATTAGTGCTGGATAGGGAGATAAAAAAGGGTGGAGAAAATAGCCTTCTTAAATTTTTAAAATGCAGTGTTATTAGTGATAAACGAGATAATACAAAGAATATATTGAATACCTCTGAAAAATGGATAAGGGATACTTTGACTAACGATGCTGATACAGCGGAGAAAGTTAGAAGAACTGTAACTAAAGCATTAAAATCAGATGATGTGGTTAATGTCGAAACAATAGCACATTATGCTTTGGATAAAAAGCAGGAGCTAAAGGATGAGTATTTAAACACATTAAAGGATGCTGGAATTGATAAGTACGAGATTCCGGTTGATAGAGAATGGGCTGAAAAAAAATTAAATAGAAAAAAGTTAAAGATAGACAAAGATATAGAAATTTATATTAACACAATGGCATATGAAGATTCTGAAAGATTCGAAATTAAAAGAAATGGTGACGGTACCATAAATATACTAATAAAACATGTTAGAAATTACATGGAAAAAGCATAAAAAAGTGGCAGGCATATGAGTTAGTACTTATTTTTCAAATAAGTACTAACTCATATGCCTGCCATTCTTTAAATTGAATTACTAGAGCCTAAAACATTCTTAATCTTATGCTGTACCATGTCTTTTATTGCAGTTCTTGCTGGAGCAAGATATTTTCTTGGATCAAACTCCTCTGG
The DNA here is from genome assembly GCA_029240935.1 of Clostridiales bacterium. Lineage (GTDB taxonomy): Bacteria > Bacillota > Clostridia > Clostridiales > Caloramatoraceae > JARDZI01. The sequence goes on along the minus strand of JARDZI010000182.1, from coordinate 6,015 downwards.
ATGTTTTATTAAGAACTCTCTTATTGTAGCTGTCATAGCTAGTCTTAAATCAGTATCTATATTTATTTTACATACTCCCATTGATGCTGCTTTTCTAAGCATATCCTCTGGCACACCCATAGCTCCAGGAAGCTTTCCACCAAATTCATTACATTTTGCTACAAATTCTGGCATTACTGTTGATGCGCCATGTAGAACAAGTGGGAAACCTGCAAGCTTGTTAGTTATAATCTGAAGTCTTTCAAAATCAAGGGATGGTTTTTCTTTAAACTTGTATGCTCCGTGGCTGGTTCCTATAGCAACAGCTAATGAATCAACACCAGTTCTTTCAACAAATTCAACAGCTTGATCTGGATCAGTGTAGGTTGCATCCTTTGAAGAAACTTTAACAGCATCCTCAACCCCTGCAAGCTTTCCAAGCTCTCCTTCAACCACAACACCCTTTGAATGAGCATATTCTACAACTTCCTTAGTTACTCTTATGTTCTCTTCAAATGAGAATCTTGAGCCATCTATCATTACAGAAGAAAATCCACTGTCTATGCAAGCTTTGCATATTTCAAAATCATCACCATGGTCAAGGTGAAGTACTATTGGAAGTCCAGTATCTTCGATTGCAGCTTCTACAAGCTTTCTCAAGTAAATTGGATTTGCATATTTTCTAGCTCCAGCTGAAACCTGAAGAATTAAAGGTGATTTCTCTTCCCTACCTGCTTCAACTATTCCTTGGATAATCTCCATATTATTAACGTTGAAGGCACCAATGGCATAGCCATTTTGATAGGCATTTTTAAACATTTCCTTTGAGGTTACTAGTGACATTAAAAGTCCCCCTTTATATGTTTTATAATTATAAATACTTGTGTTTGTATGTATTTATTTTACCATAGAATATACCAAATTCAAATGGGGACGATAAGTGTCCCATAGGGATATAATATATCCAAGAACATTATAATCTATTTTTAAAATAATGTACAGAGTGTGGTTTAATATCACAAATTAAAAAATATTTTTAATTGCTACCTTTTCCATTTCTGGAATGTGGCTTATATAATGCTTGAGAGAAGATAAATATGCAACTGAATCTGTTGTATCCTTCAATTTTATATATTCTAGGGTGTTTTTTAGTGTAATAGATATATTGTCTATTTCATGATGATTTGTGAATATAGTCCATATATTTTCAGTATACTCCCAATCAGCATTTAGTATTAAGGCAGCATCATTTGCCTTTTCCCATTCACCATTGCTTATACATGTCTCTATGTTTATGATTTGCTTTAATAGCTTTTCAGAGGAGGAATCAAGATACCATTTAATCAAGAAGCCTGAAAGTATAACAACAAAAATTACAAATACTGCAAACAGGAGTTTTTTGGTATCACTTTTCAACTACTCTTCCTCCTTTGTACAAACAATTCTCCATTAGAGCCTAGCATGGCTATAAATGTATCCTCTATCCCATTTATTTTATGTTCATTTAATTTATTAAGAAGCCATTTTTTATCCTTGCCAATATATTTTAAATTATAATCATTAAGCTGACCATCTAAAACCAATGCAACAGGAAGCTCTTCCTCTTGTGCGGATAAATTCAAGTCTTTTCTTGTAATAGGAGACCTTGCAGATTTAGGTATAATACTTAGTCTTCCGCTGTTTTCCAGTATTGCATATTCTATTTCAAAAATATTCAAATATCCAGATAATCTGAGTTCCTCCATTAAATCATCAAGATTAAAGCGCTGACGTCTTAGCTCCTCTTCCATTACCTGACCATGTTGAATTAATACACTGGCGGTACCGCATACTATCTTTCTTAACTTTCTTGATTTTAAAGTTACATAGGATAGAAATATTTCTAGAAACATAAGTGTTAATATTGGAATAAGTCCATGAATTAATGGTATTCCAGTATCCTGCATAGGAACTGCAGCAAGCTCAGACAGCATTATTGCAATAACAAGCTCAAAGGGCTGAAGCTCGCCTATTTGACGTTTACCCATAATGCGCATTACAGTAACAACCACTATGTATAATACAAGAGTACGTAAGAAAACAACCATACAACCACCTCAAGAATATTGTTTCACAGTCCTGCAATTTTTATTTATTCAAATAAAAACACTTGTGGGAATATAAAACAAATTTCTTCTGGGACTTAAAAAGCCTTGAGATTATCCCAAATACAAGGTATAATTTCAATCATATATATAAATAGAAAGGATACACCTAAATGAATAGACTGAGATTTGAAAAATTTGAAATGAAATATGGATATTATTTTCCATTAGAGTTTAAAAAATTTATGAATAAATATGGTGGAGATACTCAATTTGGCAGCTGTAGATTTGAGTATCCTGATAATATTATTAATAATCTAATTAGAATACCATACGAAATGGATTTTCATCTAATCCCCTTTGGTGATATTGGAAATGGTGATTACTACTGCTTCTATAGATATGGTGCAGAGCAGGAGGAGTATTTTATTGGCATTTGGCTCCATGAAACAAGAAATTTTGTGATTCTTTCTTCGAATTTTAAGAGTTTTTTATATAAATGTTTATTAGACGATTATTTATCAACTGTAGTTGTAAATGAAGAGCTTTCAGAGAATGATAGAATGCTTGCATCAGCAGAAAGTCTTGAGAGATGCGACATGCTATCAAAAGAGTATGGATATGATTTGGATAAGGTTAAAAACATGAAGGATGAATTTGACTATCATAGGTTAATGGTTGAATATGATAATAAAGCATTGCAAAGTCTATGCTTTGTGGGAAAGTACCTAATAAAGAATGGTGATAAAAGTGGATTTGATTTTCTTGAGCAAGGGAGAAAGGTATATTCTTTCTACTCAGCCCCATATTATCTAACAGGGAAAGCACTTATGAGCATAAATAAGGACCCTAAGGATGTGTTTATTAAGGCTTTAAAAACCTCATTGGTGCTTACAGGATATAGCTATTGGGAAGAGGACTATTTAGAAATACCTGAGGACTTGCACAGGGAGATTACACTTTATGTAGATAAGGATTTAGAAAACTCCAGTGATTATCTAGAAGAAAGTTTATACAATGGACAGGATCCATACAGTCATGAGTTAAGACTTGAAATGGCTAAGTTATATGCAAGTGAACATAAATATCATAATTCCATGATTGAATATAGTAATGCTTTATTTTGTTGTGAAGATAAGTCCATTGCAAAGGAAATTTTGAAGGAAGCTCTAGAAACTGCAAAAGAGGGTGGAATTAATTATTTAGTTGGAATAATTGAACATGATATAAGAATTCTTAAGTAGGAAAGCATAATTGTGTTTTCCTATTTTTTATGAAATATTATAGTTATAAATACATATAATAAAATACCCTTTGATTTTATATGGTGTATGAATTATTATTAAAAATAACAATAAAGAATAGGAGGGATGCCAATGGCTGGTAAAATAAATATTATACTCCCAGAAGGTAAGGCTTTTGAATGTAACATTGGAACCTCAATAGGTGATATATTAAGTACTGGCATGGGCCCTGGAGAACCTGTTATTGCATTAGTTGATGGAGAAGTTGAAGAATTAAATAAAAGAATACATTATGATGTAAAGATATCCCCCATAACTGTAAAAAACCCCTTAGGAGTTAGAACATATATGAGAAGCATTACATTCTTACTTATTAAAGCTGTTGAGGATGTATTCCCTGGAGCTAGAGTTATGATAGAGCATTCCCTAAACAAGGGATTATATGGAGAGATTCATTATTCTAGAAAAATAAATAGTGATGATATTAAAACCATAAAGAGAAAAATGGAAGAGCTTGTTGAGGAGAATGAAAAGTTTGAAAAAATAAAGGTTAAAAAAGAAGAAGCACTAAGAATATTCAGAGATTATAAAATGGATGATAAATTGAGATTATTGAAATATATTGATTTGCCATATATTAACCTTTATAAATGCGGATATTTGTATGATTATTTTTATGGGTCCATGGTTCCTTCAACTGGATATCTTAAGGTGTTTGATATTATGTTTTATGATCCAGGCTTTATACTAAGGTATCCTAATGAAGGGAATCCATTTGAAATTCCTAAGTTTAAGGATTTGCCAAAGCTTGCAAAGGTTTTTAAGGAAACAGAGGATTGGGCAAAAATTATGGATGTGGCAGATGTTGGGTCATTAAATAATAAGGTAAATACAGGAGAGATAGAGGATATAATCCTAATTGCAGAGGGCTTACATGAGAAGAAAATTGCAAGTATAGCAGACAAAATATATGAAGAAAGGGACAAAATAAAGATTATTTTAATAGCAGGTCCTTCTTCGTCGGGTAAAACAACCTTCTCCAAAAGACTTTCAATTCAATTAAGGGTACTAGGTTTAAAACCTTATGCTATATCTCTAGATAATTATTTTATAAATAAGGATAATTTACCAAAGGATGAGGATGGAAACCCTGATCTTGAGTCAATAAGAGCCCTTGATATTGAGCTTTTTAATGAGCAGCTTTCAAGTCTTCTAAAGGGAGAAGAGGTTGAAATACCAGAATTCAATTTTATTACTGCATGCAGGGAATCTCATGGCAAAAGGTTTAAAATGGACTCTGAAGCAATATTGGTTATTGAGGGTATCCATGGTTTAAATGAAGAACTAACAAGTTCTGTTCTTAGAGAAAATAAATATAAGATTTATATAAGCGCATTAACCCAGCTTAATATTGATAATCATAATAGGATACCTACAACGGACGTGAGAATTCTTAGAAGAATTGTAAGGGACAATATGAGTAGAGGCAGAAGTGCTGAAACTACAATACTAACATGGCCATTAGTTCGTGAAGGGGAGGAAGAAAACATATTTCCTTTCCAGGAAGAAGCAGATATAATGTTTAATTCTACACTTGTATATGAAATGTGTATATTAAAAAAATACGCAGAGCATTTGTTAATGGAGATAAAATTAGATAGTGAGGCTTATATAGAGTCCAAGAGATTGAGGACCTTTTTAGGTTATTTTATAGCTGCAGATGAAAGCATGATACCAATGAACTCAATTATTAGAGAATTCATCGGTGGAAGTTGTTTTTATGAATGAAATAGCTTGTGTAATTAATTATATAAATTGAGGTGTTTTGTATGTTCAAAATAGCACTTTGTCAATCAAAGGTAGTAGATAATAAAGGGGAAAATCTTAAAAATGCATATAAACTTATTTCTGAAGCAGCATCTAATGGAGCTGATATGGTTGCGCTATGTGAGATGTTTAATTGTCCATATTCAGGTAAGTATTTTTCATCCTATGGAGAAAAAGAAGCCAGTAGTCAAACAATTGAAATGTTGAAAACTGCTGCAACAGAATTTGGTATTTACTTAATAGGTGGTTCCATACCAGAAATTCTAGATAATAAAATATATAATACCTCATTTGTTGTGAATGCTAAAGGTGAGGTTCCCAGAAATGATTAGGTCACTGGTTTTAGAGGGTGCTCAGATTGTTTTTGTACCAGCAGCCTTCAACATGACTACAGGTCCAGCACACTGGGAAACCTTGTTTAAGGCTAGAGCATTGGACAACCAGGTCTATATGGCAGGAATATCACCTGCCAGAACTGCTGATGGAGTATACACTGCATATGGCCACTCACTTATAACAAACCCGTGGGGACAGGTAATAAGAGAAGCAAATGAGGAACAAGAGATAATATATGAGGATATTGACCTTGATTATGAAAATAAAGTAAGAGAAGAATTACCTCTATTAAAACATATGAAACCTGAGATATACATAAACAAATAAGTCTATATTTAAAAGTCATAATACATAATCTTAACCGTAGGGGCGAACAGTGTTCGCCCGAGGGCACATTGTATTTAGGCTATCCCTGTATCATGGTGCGTAAAACGGGCGAACACTGTTCGCCCTTACACTGGAAGTAATAATAAGCATTAGAAAAATAAAGGTAATAGGAGGAAAAAGTGTGAATAAAAAAAAGGAATTATTTATTAGAATCATAT
>JARDZI010000181.1 GCA_029240935.1 Clostridiales bacterium | reverse complement strand
GGGTATACATATAAATGGATTATCGGATAAATCCGCAGAGTATATCGAAGTGGCTATGTCAATACATTAATATGAAACGCCACCTTGTTTCCCACAAAAACACTGTAGTGGCAGGCCTCTGCGCCTGCTTTGGGCATCATTGCCCTTGATGATAATGTTCGTATCATGTAAACAAATCCGATGCAGAAGCAGGTCAGCCTGCCACTACAGTTTCATCCTATTTTGTGCCAGCCTGGGAGTTAATAAGAACAGAGTTGGTTATATAAATGAAGTGGTTTTTCTTAGCTTTGTAATACCACTTTTATTTATTTCTTTTAATTTTACCTGTAAAATTATATAATTAAATATAATGAATATTTATTTGAGTAGCTATACTTCTCAAATATATAAAGATGGAGATATATATTTAGCTGAATATTAGGAGGAACTATGAAGGGAATATTTGTTACATTTGAAGGTCCTGATGGATCAGGAAAAACAACCCAGGTAACACTGTTAAAGGAGCACTTTAGATCACTTGGCTATGAGGTTTTAATAACAAGGGAGCCAGGTGGTACAAATATAAGTGAAAAGATAAGAAGGCTAATACTTGACCCTGAGAATAAGGAGATGGGAGCTGTCTGTGAGGCGCTTCTATATGCTGCATCCAGAGCACAGCACATGTGTGAGGTAATTATTCCAGCACTAAATTCTGGAAAAATGGTTATATGCGATAGATTCGTCGATTCGTCAATAGTGTATCAGGGTTATGCCAGAGGTCTTGGGGATGAAATGGTTGGAAGCATAAATGAATATGCAATTCAGGGAAGAACACCTGACAGGACATTTCTAATTACTATTCCCCCAGAAGTGGGAATAAAAAGGAAAAATTCTGATGGGGCACTTGACAGACTAGAGCAAGAAGATATAAGATTTCACAAAAAGGTATATGAAGGGTATAATAGACTTAAGGGAAAGCATGACAGAATAATGCATATTGACGGAACACAGGACATAGATAAAATACAAGCCATTATAAGGGAAGACATAAATAAAATAATAAAAAAGGAGGGGTTTTAATGAAACTTGTAATTGCCATAGTTCATGACGATGATGCAGGTGAATTAATCAGAAAACTTACAGAAACCGGTTATGGTGTTACAAAACTAGCAACAACAGGGGGATTTCTTAAGGCAGGAAATACAACACTGTTAATTGGTGTTCAAAAGGAAAAGCTTGACCAGGTTTTAGATGTGATAAAGGACATCTGCAAAACAAGAAAGGGAATCATATCACCTCCTTCACCAGTACTAGGAGCAACAGGAGTATACGTACCAGCCCCAGTTGAGATTACAATTGGAGGAGCAACTGTCTTTGTAATGAATGTTGACAGTTTTGAAAAGATGTAATAACAACATAAATTTATTTAGGGGCGGATTTCCCGCCCCTAATTTCTCTGAATAATAAACCCGTAGTAGCAGGCTTCCACGCCTGCAAAACATATACAACCAATTGGAGTGATAAAATTGTTTGAGGTCCTAGGACAGGAGTTTATAACTGATGCCTTTAAAAAGGCATTTGATAACGATAAGGTATCCCATGCTTACATACTTACTGGTCCTGAGGGAATAGGGAAAAGTATTATGGCAATGTTTATGGCCTCTACAATATTATGTAAGGGCACAAATAAGCCCTGTGGTGATTGTAACCCCTGTATTAAAATCTCCCATGGGAATCACCCTGATGTGAAGCTGATTTCACCTAAGGGAAGGAGTATTGGTGTTGATAATATAAGGGACCTAATCGATGAAATATATACAAAGCCCTATGAAGGGGATAAAAAAATTGTAATAATAAAAAATTCAGATAGCATAACAGTACAGGGTCAAAATGCTATACTAAAGACATTAGAAGAGCCATCAAAGGATACAACCATAATAATGCTTGCAGAAAATATAAATGCTATTTTGCCTACTATTCAATCAAGGTGCCAGATTTTGAGGCTAGGGAGAATTCCTAAGGAAAAAATCAAGGCTTATCTAATTAGTCAGGGAGTTGATGAGAAAAAGGCTGCAACTGCCGCCAACCTAAGTGATGGAATAGTTGGAAATGGGCTAAGCTTTCTTGATGAGAAGTTTGTTAAGCTAAGGGTAGATACCATAAATAAGGCAAGGGAATTAGTAGGAGCTGGTGAACTAGCGATACTTAAAAGCGTTGATTTCTTTGTTAGTAACAAAGATAAAATAGATATAATATTTGATATATTGAGGATTTGGTATAGGGATATTATTATGCTAAAGCTTATAAAGGATAAGGATCTCCTCATGAATATGGATTATTATGATATATTAGTTGAGGAAAGTCAGAAATTATCCTATAATAGTTTAGACAGTATAATTAATATAATAAATTCTTCAAGAGAGAAGATAAGAGAAAATGTGAATTATCAGCTTACCATAGAGGTTATGCTTTTAAGTATACAGGAGGTATAAAATGAATACAGTTGTTGGAATAAGATTTAAAAAGGCAGGAAAGATATACTATTTTGACCCGGATAATTTGGATATAAAACAGGGGAATTCTGTAATAGTTGAGACAGCAAGAGGTATAGAATTTGGAGAGGCTGTTATAGGCATAAAAGAGGTGAAGGATGAGGAAATAGTATCACCCTTAAAAAAGGTACTAAGGATTGCCGAGGATGAGGATAAGGTTAAAGATGAAGAAAACAAGAAAAAGGAAAAGGAAGCCTTTAGTATTTGCCTTGAAAAAATAGCTCATCATGAACTTCCAATGAAGTTAATTGATGTTGAGTATACCTTTGACAACAGCAAAATAATATTCTACTTTGTGGCAGATGGAAGGATTGATTTTAGAGAGCTTGTAAAGGATCTTGCTGCAATATTCCGAACAAGAATAGAGCTAAGACAGATAGGCGTAAGGGACGAATCTAAGATGATAGGCGGCCTTGGCCCATGTGGAAGATCACTATGCTGCTCAACCTTTCTTGGGGATTTTGAGCCTGTTTCAATTAAGATGGCAAAGGAACAGAACCTGTCACTAAACCCAACTAAGATATCAGGTGTTTGCGGCAGACTTATGTGCTGTTTGAATTATGAGCAAAGCACATATGAAGAGATTAGAAAGAAAACTCCAGCCATAGGTTCTATTGTTAAGACTCAAGATGGAGAAGGGGAAGTTATTAGCAATAACATCCTATCAGAAAGTGTAAAGGTTAGAATTACAGGACAGCGTGATGATGTTGAGCTAAAGTCATATTCAATATATGAAACAGAGCTTATATCAGGAGGATATGAATATAGGGAATTAACCGAGGATGAAATAAAAAGAGAGCTTAAAAGAGAAGCAAAAAAATCTGAGGCAGTAGTAGAAGTTGAAACTTTATTAGAGGAGTAAAGCCTATAATGAAGAAAACCTAGGTTGTGCCATAATAGGTAATGAGGTAAAACTCTAGGTGGCAATATAATGCGTATGTAGTGGCAGGTCATCTGCTTCTGCCCCTTTGCATTTATATTTAAAAGCTTTATCCCAACAAACGACCAAATATAAACAATATTTTTTAAAATTCTACTTTAAATGTTTGTCCTATAGTGATACAATGTTATTGCAAAGTTTTTTAAGGGGGGTGAACTACAATGGCATTTAAAATTAGTGATGCTTGCATCGCATGTGGAGCATGTGCAGCGGAGTGTCCAGTTAGCTGTATAAGCGAAGGAGATATATATGTAATAGATGCATCAGCTTGCATCGATTGTGGTAACTGTGCCAACGTTTGTCCAGTTGGAGCACCAGCACAAGAATAATATGTACATAAAAAAGTCCCTGTTATAGGGACTTTTTTTATTTTTGCAAAGGTTAGGACCCTGTCATCCTGAACATAGTGAAGGATCTTTCCCTGTGTTCAGGATGACAAAGGAGTGTCTTCTGTGATAATTTTATTTGGCATAAAAAAGAAATTTTTAAAGTACAATAATTATGGTATAATTAAAATACCCCTACAAGGTATACGGAGGTGCTTTATAATGGAATTAACTGCTGGGTTGGTTTTTATAGAGGGTGTGTTGTCCTTTCTTTCACCATGTTTTTTGCCATTGATTCCTATTTATGTTGGATATCTTTCTGGTGAAGCAGGGGATAGAAATAAAAAATGGAATGTGCTAAAAAACTCAATAGGGTTTATTATTGGTTTCACACTAGTATTTATTCTACTTGGTGCAATAGCAAGTGGTATAGGGCGTTACTTGATTATGCATAAAAGGCTTTTAAACAAGGTATTTGGTGTAATAATAATAATAATGGGTATTAACTATATGGGAATTCTTAAAATACCATTTTTAAATATGGATAAAAGATTTAGCTATGAAGGAAAGAAAACTAATTTCATAGGAGCAGTATTTCTTGGGGCTGCAATAAGCTTTGGGTGGTCTCCTTGCATTGGCTCCATGCTGTCCCAGGTATTAGTACTTGCAGCGAGTATGAATTCTATTGGCAAAGGAATATATCTATTGTTTATATATTCAATGGGAATGGCAATACCATTTCTTATAACTGCTCTCCTAATACAGGGAGCTTCAATGAAAATTAGAAAAATACTTAAGTATAGTAGGGTTTTAAAAATAATTACTGGGATTATTTTAATATCTACAGGTATACTAATGTATACTGGATATTTTGAAAGATTGTCAGTATTGCTATGGAGGTAAAATATGAAAAAATTAGGGATTATATTAGTACTGATTTTAACCCTTGTGCTTTCATCCTGCAGCATTGGAAAAAAATCTGATACTACTCCAGAAGAAGGAGAAAAAAGTAATGTTAAGCAGGAGCTGAAGGTTGGAGAAAAGGTAAAAGCTGCTGCACCAGATTTTGAACTGGATACCCTTAATGGAAATAAGGTTAAGCTTTCAGACCTAAAGGGAAAAACCGTCGTAATAAATTTTTTCGCTACCTGGTGTCCACCCTGTAGAGCAGAAATGCCCGGGTTTATAAGCACAATGGAGGAATATACAAAGAATAATAAAAATGTAGCATTCCTATTTGTGGATGTGGACGAGGATGATGCCACTTTGGAGGAATTTTTAAAGGAAAGAAATTATACAATTGATCCATTAATGGATAAGGGGGGTGCTGTGTATTCCGAGTACACTCTAAGAGGTGGAATTCCAACCACCACCATTGTGGATGCAGATGGAAATATTTCAGCTCAACATGAAGGACTAATGGAATCCAGTGACCTAAAGGCATATATTGAAGAAGCATTGAAAAAGTAGCTTTTTCTACACTTTGTTATATAATAGATAATATACCACGAAAAAGGAGAGCAACTATGCTTAAAGAGGGCGAAAGAATAGATGATCTAGACTTAAAAGGCTTAAGACTTATACAAAATCCAGAGTGGTTTTGTTTTGGAACAGATGCGGTGTTATTATCGGATTTTGCAAAGGTAAGAAAAAATGAAAGAGTTGTGGATCTTGGAGCTGGAACCGGAGTAATTCCAATACTCCTATATGGAAAGTACACTCCAAGGGAGATTATTGGAGTTGAAATACAGTATGAGGTTGCTGAAATGGCAGGACGAAGTGTAGAGCTGAATAATTTGGCTGATACAATAAAAATATATAAGGGTGATATTAAGGACTGCTATAAGCATATTGGAACAAATGAATTTGATGTGGTGGTGTCAAATCCCCCCTACCAAAAGCCTAATGGCGGGTTAATAAGTCCACAGGATAAAAAGGCTATATCCCGTCATGAAATACTAATTAGCCTTGACGAGCTTATATTTACCGCTGGGAAGCTTTTGAAGGATGGGGGAAAGCTTTTTATGATACATAGACCTGAGAGGTTAAAGGATATAATATTAAGTCTGGATAAGAATAGGTTCAACCCAAAGAGAATCCGATTTATTCATCCCTTTGTACATAAAAAACCTACAATGCTCCTTATAGAAGCTGCCAAATTTGGTGGGGACTTTTTAACAATAGAGGAACCACTATATGTTTATAATCAGGATGGCAGCTATACAGAAGAAATATTAAAGATATATGGAAGGTGCTAAATATGCCAGGAATTATATATTTAGTTGCGACCCCAATAGGAAATTTACAGGACATTACCTTAAGAGCACTGGACACACTTAAAAGTGTTGATGCCATTGCAGCGGAGGATACAAGACATACTCTAAGGCTATTAAATCATTTTGATATAAAGAAACCACTTGTTAGCTATCATGAACATAACAAAAGAGAGAGTGGAGAAAAAATAATCAGGGAAGTACTGGAGGGTAAAAGCTATGCATTGGTAACAGATGCAGGAACTCCAGGAATATCAGACCCTGGAGAGGCGTTAGTAAAGCTTGCCATCGAAAATGGAATAGAAATATATCTCATTCCAGGTGCTACTGCATTTGTATATGGACTTGTTGTATCTGGGCTTCCAACCTCCAGATTCGTATTTGAAGGCTTTTTGCCAACGGATAATAAGGGGAAAAGGGAAAGATTTAATGAAATAAGGTCCGAGGAAAAAACAATAATATTTTATGAAGCACCCCACAAGCTAATAAGAACCTTAAGTGATTTATACGAAAACTTTGGAGATAGAAAAATAGCCCTATGCAGGGAATTGACTAAAAAATATGAAGAAATAGCAAGATGTACCCTTTCAGAGGCCATTGCCACATATAAGGATAAAAAGCCATTAGGAGAGTACGTTATCATAATGGAGGGCTTGGACAAAAAAGAAGCAGAGCTTAAGCTGCAAATGGAATATGAGAACATTTCAATTGAAGAGCATATAAAGAAGTATATGGATGAGGGAATAGATAAAAAGAACGCAGTAAAGAGGGTAGCAAAGGAAAGAAGCCTATCCAAATCCGAAGTATACAAATATAGCATAGATTTATAAGTACTCAAATAAATCATAAATGCCCCAAGCAGGCATGGGAACTACTTATTTCAACAATAAAGATAATCCAATATTACACTAGCAGTTTGAAATTATGTAATATATCGGAATATTTCAAATTGGATTTTAACAATTACTAGCTTTGAGGTTTAGAAATGTAAATAAAAAGGAGCTCAGAATACTGAACTCCTTTTTATCACCTTAAAAACCCTAATTACTTTGTGTTATGTAATAATTATTCTGCTTTAATTTCTGATAAACAAGATTTACATATGTTCTTTCCCTTATAATTAGCAACATCCTTTGCATCTCCGCAGAAAATGCAGGCAGGTTGATACTTCTTAAGGATAATATGTTCTCCATCAACGTATATTTCTAATGCGTCTTTTTCTGCTATTTCAAGTGTTCTTCTCAATTCTATTGGAATAACCACCCTACCTAGCTCGTCTACTCTTCTTACAATCCCAGTTGATTTCATCCTAATTCCTCCCTTCAACATCATTCGACATTTTTACATTAATAGAATAACAAATATGCCAATTAAAGTCAATAGGTATAGCGAAAAAAAACAGAAAAAAATTTTTATGGTGAAAAATGACGACGAAAAGAGTGCCAGGCACGTGACAAGTGACAAGTTAGAAGGGCAATATTGCCTTCTAACTTGTCA
>JARDZI010000180.1 GCA_029240935.1 Clostridiales bacterium | reverse complement strand
CCATTTAAAAACTTTTAGCCCATTATCCTTTCCAATGTATATAGGTAGGGTATATCTTTTATTCTCAATATCATCCTCTATATCACATAGGTTGTTTGCAAGCATTATATTTGCTATTCCCACTATTGCAGGCATGGAAATTAGAAATATGTATAGAAGCTCAAGTATATTTATTTGAACATTCAACAAACCTCCTTGAATGGAAATGTTGAGCAAATTGCTATCAAAAACATGAATATATATAGCTATAAATGGAATCATAAAGCCCATGAATCCACCGGAAAAAACCTCTCCAAATGGAGTACGTGAGATTGGAATTGGACCAAAGGAATAGGACACTCCTATAATAAAAGAAATTGCACCTAAAATTAAAACTACAAAATTTGTGTTTAAGAATAATAAAAAGCCGAAAGTTATTGCTAAACCCAATAAAATTAAGATTGTAGCAAGAACTGATGATTCTTTAAGATTATATTTTACTATAGCATTATGACTCTCATAACCAAAACCATACTTCCTATTTGCACTTTTAAAATCCTGGAAATTATTTATAGCTGTAGTAGCCATATCAAAGCATATAAGTGACAAAAACATAAAAATAAAATTTTTTAAATTAAATGTGTTAAATCGAAATAGTGCGTATATACTTCCCAAAAAAAGTGGAATAACACTTGCCACCTTTGTTTGAATTTCTACTAGCTTTAAGAAACTTTTAAATGTCATTTCCTTTCTCTCCTTTTCTGCTTCTAAGTTGGGATAAAAGCATACCTGTAAACATTAATGCACAGCCAATATAGCCTTTTGCCCCCATATTTTCTCCAAGTAAAATAAGTCCTCCTATACTTGCAAAAACTGATTCCATACTCAGTATAATGGCTGCAGTTGATGGCTTTGCATGCTTTTGTCCAACTACTTGGAGTGTATAAGCAATTCCAACCGAGGCAATTCCACCATACAGTATTGGTATAAGTGCTTGACTAAGTCCTATAAAAGAAATTTTCTCAAGCACTAATGCAAAGCCCATGCTCAGAATGGAACAGGTTGCAAACTGAATAAATGAAAGCATAAGTGCATCCATTTTCTGAGTATATCTATCTATGAGCAATATGTGTATAGCCCAAAATAAAGAACCAATAAGTTCAAATAGGTCACCTCTAGCAATTGTAAAATCACTTGTAATGCTTAATAAATATAATCCAACAATTCCAAACCCAGCTGCAATCCATGTGTTTTTGTGTATTTTATGTTTTAAGAATACTCCTAAAAAGGGTACTAGTACTATATAAAAGCCTGTTATAAATGCTGCCTTTCCAGCCGTTGTCTCCTCTAAGCCTAATTGCTGAAGTGAAGATGCTATAAATATAACAACCCCAGCTGTTATACCAGCCTTAATTGTACTCATATTAGTTATTTTTTCTGACTTCGTCTCTTCTAATTCATTTTTTCCCTTTGGATTATGTCTGAAATATATAATCAATGGAATTAATGAAATACATCCAAGTGCAAACCTAACTCCATTAAAAGTAAAAGACCCAACATATTTAGCCCCTACTCTCTGTGCTACAAATGCAAAACCCCATATTGCTGCGGCAAGCAGCAATAATAAACTTGACTCCAGTTTCTTATTTTTCATATAATCATCCTTTCCAAATGCTACATTTCTCACTACTGATAATTCTAACATAAAACCAGTGTCATTTGCTTATTTCTCACTCAAAAAACTAGGCAACAGATGATTATTTCACCTATTACCTAATTTTTTCTATTTCCTATTTAACTCATAATATTCCATTGTGGAAGTCTCTTCAAAGCCACAAGATTTATAAAGGTTTAAGGCCTTTTTGTTTTTTGTAACCACCTGGAGCATTATTTTATCAGTTTTTTCCTTTTTTAACTTTTCTATTGCTCCATATATAACTTCTCTTCCATAACCCTTTCCACGATACTCTGGAAGTACCCCCAAACCATAAATACCACCTATTCCATCTATTATCTCTAGACGAACTTTCCCAACAATTTTACTATCTACCTCTGCCATGTAAGTAATATTCCCGTACTTCTCTTCCTCTTCTGGAATTGAAATATCCTCTTCTTTTAATTCTCTATCAAAATATATTGAGTCCTGGAAAGCAATTTCTTTTTCATCCTCATTAGTTGCCCTCCTTAAAACCAAATTTCCTAAACCTATCTCCTGCTTAAGGTTGTTTTTTAGAAACATCTCATATTCCGAGTGTTCATGATAAGCACCTATATGCTTAATAAACTCAAGACCAGAATTAGAATTAATATCACATAGCAAAAGCATTTTTTGTGATTCTCTTTTTCTCCATTCATCTTTAACTAAGGAGAATAATCTATTGAATACACCCCTTCTTCTGTACTCAGGGTGTACCATACCATTTACCTCTAAAGCCTCTCCACCAAATTGACATATACCAATATAACCAATAAGTTTACTATCATCATAATACATAAATTCATTAATACTGTTAAGGTCATCAACTTTATCTTTTTTCCTGCTTAACTTATAATCAATCTCTAATTTCAATGCAGTTTTATCCATTTTCAAACAAAGCTTTTGAAGATTATTAATGTCATTATAGTCATTTGGGTATATTTTTTCTTTCAATTTTATATTAGGATTCATAATTTCTATCATTTTTTAAATGCCTCTTTCTAATTTCTATATCCAATATTATATACTAGTATTAATATTACATCTATAAGCTGATCTAGATTGTATAGTTGAAATATATTTACGATGGGATTTAATAGCAACTAACATAACCTTTCAAGGAAGCTTGTTAATTACTTTCCTAGTCCTATTTTACCTTAAATTCCAAGTCTATCATTAAAACATTTTGAAGAATACTTTTGTTAAATATATATTAACAAAGTGTCAAATTAATTATATTCTATTGACTGAAAGAAACAGATAATATAGCATCTAGGTTATATATATAATATGTAGTATAGGTTTATAGATGTGATGATAAGTACAAAGTCTTTAATAAACTTAATACAACATAATAAACAATTTAAATAAAAATCAAAAGGGATGATATATAATGAACTTTATTCATAAATTACTTTATTCAATTCCTGCAGTACTAATTGCTATCTCAATGCATGAATTTGCCCATGGCTATGTATCCTATCGTCTTGGGGATCCAACACCAAAACAGAAGGGAAGGCTCTCTTTAAATCCTTTTGCCCATCTTGATTTAGTGGGAACCTTGTGCTTGTTGTTTTTTCATTTTGGCTGGGCAAAGCCTGTTCTAGTCAACCCATATTATTATAAAGAAAGAAAAAAAGGAATGGTAATTGTAGCACTTGCTGGACCAACAATGAACTTCTGTATTGCATTCCTCTCAACTTTTTTCATGGGAATGATTTTTAAAATTACTGGAGGCTATGCAGCACTTTTATTCAGTATCTGTATACTTTTTTAGATTACTTATCCCTTATCAACATTGGTCTTGGAGTATTTAATTTAATTCCAGTACCACCCTTGGATGGCTCCAAGGTACTTGGAGCAATTCTTCCAGAGGATAAGTATTTTAAATATATGCAATACGAAAAATATGGAGCAATTATTTTAATGGCACTACTTTATTTAGGTGTCCTAGATACACCTTTGGGAATTTTCCGCAGTGGTATGGATAATATAATGAGCTTAATAGTAAGTTTCATTTTTAGATTGAACTAAATAAAAAAACAGCCCATGTACAGGTAACAATAAAATGCTATCCATACATTGGCTGTTTTTATTATTTAG
This sequence comes from Clostridiales bacterium, assembly GCA_029240935.1. GTDB lineage: Bacteria > Bacillota > Clostridia > Clostridiales > Caloramatoraceae > JARDZI01. The sequence continues at coordinate 3,441 of JARDZI010000180.1, read as the reverse complement.
GACAAATTTCCCTATGCATCATTGTTATTTAATAAAGCTATTATTATCTATTTCACTAAATGCCTGATTTAGTTCCTCCCTAGTATTCATAACTATTGGACCTCCCCAAGCAATTGGCTCCTTAAGGGGTTTACCTGATAGCAGTAAAAATCTTATACCTTTATTTGATGCCTTTACCCAGAATTTATCTCCTTTATTAAATAACACTGCATGCTTTTCAGAGATCACATCCTTAACCTCAGGATTAAAGCATCCTTCTCCCTGAAGAATGTAAACAAACAGTGTAGAATCCTTTTCAGTATCAAAGGACCATTCTTTATCTGCCATTACCTCTACATCCAAGTAAAGTGGTTTAACATAATCTCCTTGGAATGCACCTTCTATTCCATTATGCACACCAGCAATTATGTGTACTTTATAACCATTCTCATCAATAACAGGAATATCTTTCTTAAGTATATCTCCATATTTAGGGGTCACCATTTTATCCTTGGCAGGAAGGTTGAGCCAAATTTGAGCCCCAAGCATTCTTTCATTTGGCTTTGGCATTTCTTGATGGATTATACCAGAACCAGCAGTCATCCATTGACAATCTCCATCCAGTATACTTCCCTTATTTCCAAGGCTGTCTCGGTGCTCAATATCCCCTTGTACAAGATATGTAATAGTTTCTATTCCTCTATGTGGATGCCAGGGAAAACCTTTTATATAATCATCTGGATCAACAGAATCAAAGGCATCCAGCATGAGAAAGGGGTCAAAATCCTTAGTATCATTATGTCCAAAAACCCTTACCAATCTTACTCCAGCACCATCAGTTGTTCTTTGACCTGTTATTACTTTTTTAATTGTTCGTACTTCGCTCATTCAGAAAACCTCCTTTACAAATTACTGCAAAAATCCAGTCTGCTGTAGGCAGCAGACGCTAAATTTAAAAGTCCTACCGTTTTTATTGCTTTGAATCCTTTACCTTATCCACTAACGCCTGTACTAATTTAGTAATTACATTTTTAGTGTAGTCATCAATTAGTTTTCCCTCTTCATCAAACTTTTTATTAGCATAGGTTATAAAAACCTCAGGTTTGTTTAAGACCATAAGATTTAGTCCTACACATACCTGGCGCAGGTGATACTGAACCCTTGCACCTCCAAGCATACTAGGAGAAGCACTCATTATGGCTAATGGCTTGCCATTCACAGGAGTATCTATCCCACGTGAAGCCCAATCTAGAGCATTTTTAAGAACAGGAGGTATAGAATAATTATACTCTGGTGTTGATATTAATATAGCATCTGCTTCAGCAATTTTATTTTTAAAATCAGCTACCGCTTTAGGTATCCCTTCTGCTTCAATGTCCTCATTAAAAAATGGTATTGAAGACAGATCTTCAATCTCCAGGGTCACTCCCTCAGGTAATAGCTCCTTTGCTGCATTTAATGCCATCTTATTATATGAATTTCGTCGTAAACTTCCAGTAAAACCAATAATATTTATTTTTTTATCCATTTAACATCATCCTTTCAACTCTAAATACAAATCAAACCAAAAAGTTCTATTTATATAATTATACTACTAAAGTACTATAATTCAATATATAAACAGTTGACTAAAGCTTTAATTACTGTAGTAGGCTTTAGTCAACTGTGTGGAATCTTACATTGTATATAATCAGGCATGGAAACCTGCCATTACATTATAGAATGCAATTTTTATTGGAATATACATGATATATTATTTAGATTATAGATTATAAAAACAAGTTACACCTTATAATGCCAGATGTAACTTGTTTACTGAATTAAAATTTTTTCTAGTATTTTTTAATAATTTGACAACATCTCTATTTTTTCTCCTTTGCACGTTTATCATTTATAATTTTCATGTGTTCTGCTGTAATTAGAGTTACATCATTATTTCTAGCCCATTCTACACATCCACGGAGTGCTGTTGTCAGGAATATGCGGGGTACCTTTACAAGACTTGCACAGGCTTCATCTGTAAACTTAATTTTATCATCAATTCTATCAGCTGCATATTTAACAGATGCAACGTCCACCTCTCGCTTCGGTAAGGCTTCAGTCACTGGCCTTCTAAATCGTGAAAGCCAGAAATTTTTAGAATCCCTATACCCATAGTCCACAGGAACAGGAGGAAAATCCTTTTTCTTTACGCCCCTGATGATTGCATTATAGTATTTTTCCTTCATAAGTATTTTATCAATACGTAAAATAAAATGTGCTCCGAATTGGGAAGTTATGCCATTAAAGTCATGATAAGGTCCTTCATACTCCTCCTGAACCTTATCATCCTGTGCATTATCCAGTTGACTCATCCATGTACATTCGAATGTTTGAAAGGCTTCAGCTATTACCTTTGGAAATTTTTCTTCCGGAATATTTCTGCTCATATGCCCTTCTTCTAAAGTAAATATACACCTCTTCATTTTTTCTTCTGTTGTATCACCGGGAAAGCCTAACCGAACAGCCTCTTTAAAATATTTTCTATTATCAGGGATAAAATTTAATGAGCATTTACCATTTCTAAGCAAGCCTCTTGCTGTGTTTGAGTTGTTACGACAAGATAACAGCATGGCATAATAATCCTTACCTGCAATGTAATAAGGTGCTACAAGAGAATAAGCTCCAAGGCTGGTTGCTCCACTTTCACTTAAGGTCCCCACCATTACAGTTGGCATTGGGAAAAAGCTAGAGGTTTGATAAAAGTTATCAACAATTCTCAAATCTTTAAAGCTACTCATAATCATTCTCCTTTATTCACAAATTTCATATCCACACATCATTTTTTATATTATTTTCTTAAATATCCTGCTTAGTTTTTCATAATCAAAATTAGGCTCCATTGCATATACAAGTAATGAGTTGGCAATAAAGTTTATTAGAAATAAATCTTTAGAAACTTTAAAACTCTCAAGCAGTGTATAAATTACTTCCTCCAATTGTTCTACGAGCAGCTTATGTCTACTTCTGCCCTTTGCCAGCTCCTCTATTACTTCCTTGGAACCAATAGATATATTCCAAATACTTTGGTATAACATAGCAAAATCTTTAAGATTGAAATAGACACTTTTGATACCTATTTCCACATTTTCAGCTTTTTCACAATCATATAGCATTTTCTCCAATTGCTTATTCCAGTCCTCCAGCATAATAACTGCAACCAAATTTATTTTAGATGGAAAATAATTATATATGGTGCCAATTGCAATATTGCACTGTTTGCATACTCCACGCAGGCTTAATTTATCATATCCCTTTGCAAATAAATCTTTTTTGGCAGCCTGTAAAATTATTTCCCTTATATTTTCTATTACTTTAGGCAAAATACCTTACCCCCTATAATTTATATGAGCATGTTCATATAAATTATAACTAATAGTTAAATTATTGTCAATTTATATAAATATCAGATAGCTTTACCAT
>JARDZI010000179.1 GCA_029240935.1 Clostridiales bacterium | reverse complement strand
TAAAAAAAAATTAATATGTCCAGCCTTGATTCAATCAATATTTAAACTTTTTACCATACCACCCTATGGTTGTTAATTAATTAACGGAATTTATACAATTTTTAACACTTATTTTATACTTTGGCATATTATTGACATTGAATTTTAACCATGCTAGTATTATTATTGTATTAAAATTTGATTGTTTAATGACCACCATAAAATGACATTTTCTTTGTTTTAATGCAATTAAATAAATTAGTTATTTTATTATCACTTTGGTAAGCTTTTAAATAAATATAAACCCTTATTTGAGTAAATATCATTTATAATAAATATTTTTAATTGTTAAACCTATAAAGTAAATGGAGGAATAATTATGAAAAGCATTTTTGCACTTAAACCTTCTAGAATACTATTAATTTTTTTACCTACTATACTATTATTTTCAAGTTGTAATAAAAATAATCTATCTGAACCTGTTTCAAAAACAGAATTTGTATTAGGTACTGTTTGTACAATAACTCTTTATGATAAGGCTCCGGATCAAGCCTTTGAAGAATCCTTTAAAAAGTTAAAGGAAATTGAAGATAAAATGACAATTAATGCTCCTGGGAGTGAAGTTGATGCTGTTAACAATGCTTCAGGTGTTGAATACATAAAATTATCAGATGAGACTTTTTATGTAATAAAGGAAGGAAAGAATTATTCAGAGCTTTCTGGTGGTATTTTTGACATTTCAGTTGGGCCAATGGTTAAACTATGGAACATTGGAACTGATTCTGCAAGAGTTCCCACTCAGGAAGAAATAGATGGGAAGCTTCCACTTATAGGTTATAAAAATATTTTACTAAACGAAAAAGAAAAAAGTGTAATGTTAAAAGATAAAGCTATGTTAATAGATCTTGGAGGAGTTGCTAAGGGATATGCTGCAGATGAAGTAAAAAAAATATTAAAGGACAATGGTGTTAAAAGTGCAATTATTAATCTTGGAGGCAATGTATTAACAATTGGGGAAAATACTCAAGGGAGACCTTGGAGGGTTGGTATTCAAAATCCTGATGCGACTAGAGGGGATTATGTTGGTACAGTTCAAGTTACTGACCAAACAATTGTTACCTCAGGAATATATGAAAGATATTTTGTTGCTGATAGTAAGCATTATCATCATATGTTAAACCCATTTGATGGCTACCCATTTGAGAATAATCTTGCAAGCGTAACTATTATAACCGATGTATCAATGGTTGCTGATGCTTTCTCAACAAGTGTATTTGGAAAAGGGTTAGATGAAGGAATGCAATATGTTTCTGAGCAGAAAAACATGGAAGCAATTTTTGTAACTAGGGACAATCAAGTCTACATTACCCCTGGTTTAAAGGATAATTTTAAAATTGCAAATGCAGATTTTAAGCTTATGAATTAAAGGAGCGTCCCCTAACAGGGACACTCCTTTTAATTTTTTCCACAACACTTCTTGTATTTTTTCCCACTTCCACATGGGCAAGGATCATTTCTGCCTATTTTGTCTTCCTTAACTACAATCTTTGACTTTTTATAATCTTTTTCAATTTCTTCTCTTTTCTCTTGGCTTAGTATTCCATCCCATTCAGTTATATTGTATAACCAATCTGCTTTGGCAACATGCATATTAAAATAAAGCTTTTCAAAATCAATTTCAAGCTTTAGTTCAGTATCCTCTGTTAAACTATCCATATCTACTGGATTATTAAGACTTGTATTGATTCCATGAATAAACCCAGTAAAAGTTACTAAATCCATATTGTATTCTTTTGCTAATGTTTCTATTGTTCCTGATAATATATTTATTTTATTCCCAATTATGTATTTATAATTATTTTCTTCCTTTTTAAAATACCCCTCCCAAAATTTTTCATACTCTTCTTCATTTCTTTCCATTTCAGCTAGTTCTTCCCACTTACTAAATAAACTCATAAATTTATGTCTCCTTTTTTAAAATTTCATCTGTATTATAACATATAATATTATTTTTTGACTATTATTTTAGACATAAATTTTCTAGCAGCTCTACTTTGTTTTTGCTATTAGCTCCTACTTCCTTTGTATGCTCAACCACCTTTATAATATTTTTATATGTTTGCATTGTTCCAAGTATTAGCAGAGGAACTCCAATTAAGTTAAATCTGAGTCTTACTGAAGTAAAACCCCCAATAGCCATTGATAATGGAATGCAGTGGCCTGTTGTAGAGAATATTATTCTTTCATCAATCGCTGATTCCTCATCCAGTAGTTTAAAAAAATTATATAATGCTGGAACCAATATTTTGGAACTCCCCCTTCCAATTGTAAACACCTTATTTCCATCCTCATCCTTTCCATGATAAAAGAATTTGCCTCTATCTGTATATCGAAGCTTATTAAATAATTCAATATTGAGTATTTCCTGTTTTGTTGGAGGTCTATCTAATGGAAGTTTTTTTAAATGATAGGAAGCTGCTAATACAGATGAATGTGTTCCTGCAAAACAATTATATACATATATCATAAACATCACTCACACTTTCTAGTATTCTATTATAAATTATTATATTCATTTACCATAATTCTATTAAAAAAATATCTGCATAATATTGATTCTTTAAATAGAAATATTATAAGTATATTATTCAAAAGGATGTACAAATGAATGTACACCCTTTTGAACAAAATGCTACCAGAAAAGATCTCCTAAAATGAAGCCTGTTAAAAACGGAAAAAGGAAATTTCTTCCCCCAAATCCCCCGTAGTATGAGTATGGGTAATAGTAGTAAGGATAGTAATAAGGATAATACATTTTCTCTCCCCTCCAAAACTTTAATATAATAAATTAATTAATGTTTAAAGATTAGCTCCTGCTTTTGTATAATTAGCAAAAACGTTACTACTTCTCCAATATAAATCTATTTCCACTATCATTATATGTAATTCGACATTTTTGTTGATGAGTTTTTTGATTTTTACTTGGAAAATAGCAAAAAACAGTCAACTTAAAATATCATTTTAAGTTGACTGTTTTTTGCTATTATACTTATCTTTTACACATTTAAAATTTTAGCTACGATTGGTGCTCTTAGCCTATGTGCAGATGGCATATTTGATCCTAAAAGTGGAGTTAAGTAATATTTGAATGCTTCTGTTACATTATTTCCTTCTTGATTTATAAATTCATCTGGCATATGTTTTGTTCTGCCTGCAACATCCTTTAAGCAGGTTAACTTATAATCAACAGAATAAAAGCCTGTTCTATGTATGGTTATAGACCCATCTAGATTATGCCATATTGCAAATTGTGCTGCCTTTTCCCCGACTTCTCTTGCTTCATGTTGATCCACGTCTGATACGCATCCAACAAATGACCTTTGAAGATATCCAAATGTATCTGACCTTACTCTTTTGATATTCAGTTTATTACTTATTTCATTTGACAATATATCGCCTAATACTCCAGTACCTGACAATCTTACATTTCCATGTTCATCCTTTTCTACATGATCCATTAGTTTGGTCATTATGGGATTGCCCGCTTCATCTACTATACCCTCTGAGACAGCAATAACACACCTTCCATATTTATCATATACATTCTTTACATCAGTAAGAAATCTATCCATATGAAAAGATCTTTCAGGTAAATATACTAAATGGGGTCCATCATCAGGATATTTTTGAGCTATTGAAGAAGCAGCAGTTAAAAACCCTGCATTCCTCCCCATTACAACACCTATATACACTCCTGGCAGGGATCTATTCTCAAGATTTATTCCTATAAAAGCTTGGGCAACAAACCTTGCTGCAGATCCATATCCAGGGGTATGATCATTTACCATTAAATCATTATCAATTGTCTTTGGAATATGTATTGCCCTAAACTCATAATCAGATAGCTCTGCTTGTTCATTTACAATTTTAACTGTATCAGCAGAATCATTTCCACCTATATAAAAAAAATATCTAATATCATGAGCCTTCAATACTTTAAATATCTCCTTGCAATATGCTTTATCCGGTTTATCCCTTGTGGAAAATAGGGCTGATGAAGGCGTTATTGCAACCTGTTCTAAATTATGTGTAGTTTCTTGAGTTAAATCAATAAAATTCTCGTTTATTATTCCATGTACACCATTAATAGCACCATATACCTTGGTGACCTGGGGAAATTTTCTTGATTCAAGTACAACCCCAACCAGTGATTGGTTTATTACAGCTGTTGGCCCTCCTCCTTGAGCTATTAACACCTTTCCTTCAAGTTTCATTGCTATCTCCCTTTCAATACAAATTTTAATATCTATTTAATTGCTTTTACAACCATTGCATAGGACTCCTCACTATATCCTATTTTATTGAACCCCCCATAAAACTCCACATTCTTAAAACCAGCGGCCTTAATCATGGAAGTAATATCATCCTTCATAAGCATAATTAAAGGAACACTATTTATGTATCTATTTTCTATTAACTTATCCTTAATTACAAGCTCTGTACTAAAGTCTAGTATTTCTTTAGTTTTATTATAATTGTATTTTCTTATAAAGTTTACCCCTTCTTCTGATCTCTCTATAGGTGGCAGGGAATCAATATTGTATTTTAATATTCTGTCAAAATTAATAGTTTGTATGATCAATACTCCATTATTATCAAGGTTATTATATATCTCCTGTATAAACTCCCCTATTTTATTTTTACTATTTAGATGTACAATTGAATTTCCAATACAGAATATTAGTTTAAATTTCTTGTTTTGAAAATCTAATAACCTTGTCATATCTGTTTCAATAAAGCTAGTGTCTAAACCTTTAGCTTTTTCTTCTGCAATTTTTATCATATCCCCATTTAAATCCACTCCAATAACACTAGCACCTAATTTACCTAATGCAATTGAATACTCTCCCGTACCACATGCTAAATCCAATACCCTATCCCCTGATTTTAAATTCTCACTCAAGAAATTAACTGTATCATCATCTAATGGAAAAATTAAATCATATACCCTGCTTAACTCTGAATAAAATTTCATAGTATCACTCCTTTACTATTATGCACATGATATTATAATAAGAGTTTTTAACTCCCTTATTATAAATAAATTATATATTAAATAATACCATTAAACAAAAATTGGTGAAAGTATAATAATATGTATTTCAATTTTTATTAAAAGGTGATAAAATTAACTCGTCGGTATTCTTGATGAAACCGAACAAATTGAATCTTGTTTAAATTTCGACTTATATCATTTATGAATAAGAGCGGAGGTATTATTATGTTAATTGAAAAAAAAACTTCTACTACATCAAGGTTTGACGTAAAAAAAATAGTAGTAATTGGACTACTATCTGCACTAACTATTGTATTAAGCTTAACACCACTTGGATTTATCCCTATTCCACCTATTAATCCAACAATCATGCATATACCTGTAATAATAGGCGCTATTTTAGAGGGTCCTCTTGTTGGTGCAATGCTTGGGTTGATTTTTGGTATTACTAGTTTTTTTAAAGCTATAATGCAGCCTACCTTGGTTACATTTCCCTTTTTAAATCCATTAGTATCCGTTCTACCAAGAGTTATAATTGGATTTGCTTCTTATTATGCATATAATTTACTAAAATTTAAATCTCAACCATTAAGAATAGGAATCGGGGTTTTTATTGGCTCAATAACAAATACAATTGGAGTTCTTGGTGCTATATATCTTATATATCTAGAAAGATATGCTGAAGCTGTAGGTTTGAGCCCCTCAGCAACTGGTTTAGCAATATTGGGAGTAGTATTTACTAATGGTTTACCTGAGGCAATAGTTTCAGTTTTAATTTGTATTCCTGTTATACAAATGCTTAAGAAAATGAGAAAATAATTATTTCTCCCAACCAGTTTAAAAGTCTGGATTGGGAGTTTTTTAAAATGAGGTGTCACAAATGAAAGAAATTAGTATAACTGAATTTGATGGAATAAAAATTGGGAATGTTGAAAATCCTGATGCTATGACGGGATGTACAGTAATTATATGTGAAAATGGAGCTACTGCAGGTGTTGATATTAGAGGAGGAGCTCCTGGGACAAGAGAAACTGCTCTTCTGAATCCTATTAATATGATTCAACAGGTTCAAGCTATATTTTTATCCGGAGGAAGTGCATATGGACTTGATGCTGCCTCTGGAATAATGGAATACTTGGAGGAAAGAAATATAGGCTTTGATGTCGGAGTATCAAAAGTTCCAATTGTGTCAGGTGCAGTATTATTTGATTTGGAAATTGGGGATTACAAGGTTCGACCTGATAAAAAAATGGGTTATACTGCATGTATCAATGCTGAAAAAGGTATTTTTGAAGAAGGAAATTATGGTGCTGGATGTGGTGCTACAATTGGTAAAATATTAGGTACCAAATATGCAATGAAGGGTGGACTTGGAGCATATGCTATTCAGATAGGTGACTTAAAGGTTGGAGCTGTGGTTGCAGTCAATTGTCTTGGAGATGTAATAGATCCTATTAGTAATAAAATACTTGCAGGAGCTTTTTCCAGAGAAAAGAAGAACTTTATTTCTACAGAAGAGTTTATGATTAAAAACTATAACCATAAGTCCAATGTCTTCAATGGTAATACAACAATTGGTGCTGTTATTACAAATGCAGCTCTTACAAAAACAGAAATGAATAAGGTTGCATCGATGGCACATAACGGCTTTGGAAGGGTAATACGTCCTTCCCACACCATGTATGATGGGGATACAATATTTGCACTTTCATCTGGGGAGGTTGTAGCAGACATAAATGTTGTAGGGCTACTGGCTGCTAACGTTATTGAGCAAGCAGTAATTAATGGAATAAAAAAAGCAGTTTCTTTTGATTCTTATATAAGCTATGCAGAAGTAAATTCATTATTTAAATAGATATAGAACATATGTAAAATTAAATCCTTGTATAAATATACAAGGATTTAATTTTACATATGTTCTATTACATTCTTTAACCATTTTTTCGAAATGACTCTTGGTATTCCAATTGAAGCCTTAACAATCTCTTCTAATGATACCAGTGCGATTACCCAATAAATCGGAAGTTTCCATACCAATGCACCTAAAAAAGCAAGAGGCACACCAATCAACCATACACTCCCTATCTCTAAAAACATGGAAAACTTTGTATCTCCTCATTATTAACACTATCTGATACATTAAAGAAACTTAAAATAAAGGGTGATAAAAGTATTATAGCTATACCCATAAATATCCCAAGTGAAGGTCCAAGAATCGAATACTTCTTTGCATATTCTATAGCAGTTTCGTTCTTGTTTGCACCAATATTATTTCCAATCATAACTGCACAAGCATTACCTAATCCAAAAAATATAACCATAAATATATTTTGAACAGTATTAGAAATTTGAACTGCCGCTACTGCACCTGTGCTTATTCTTGCATATGCTGCGGAATACATAATCATACCCAAAGACCAAAAACCCTCGTTTAGAATTACAGGTGTTGTAGTTTTAAAGAACTTTAGAACAAACTCAGTTGAAATATTGAACATTTCCTTTACTTTACCAGCTAATGCATATTTTCTTATGTAAATGACCCCAATCATAAGAATTACTTCAACTAATCTTGCTATTAAAGTGGCTAATGCGGCACCATTTACCTCCATCCTTGGAAAACCGAATTTTCCAAAAATCAGTAAGTAATTTAAAACCGTGTTAGTCCCGAGGGATACTGCACTTACAAGCATTGGTAGTTTTGCTTGACCAATACTCCTACATGCGAAGCCATATGAAAAGCTAACTGCTGTAACAAAATAGCTAAGAGATACTATCCTTAAATATCCCACACCTAGCTCAATTACTGTCCTATCCTTAGTGAATGCATAAAGTATCATCTCAGGTGCAAGCAATGCTATTAAAGTAAATATCAGGCTTATGAGTCCCCCTGCTAGCAAAGCAATACCAAGTACCCTTCTTATGTTTAAAACATCTTTTTTACCCCAGAATTGAGAAATAAATATAGATGTTCCACTATTAATTCCAAATAAGAGTAAAGAAAAGAGAAAGAAGAATTGATTTGCAAGTCCTACTGCTGCAATTTGGGTTTCCCCTAATTCACCTACCATTACAGTATCAACCATATTTAAAGAAGAAGAAATGAGGTTTTGAAGTGTTATGGGTAGTGCAATTGAAATCATTAATTTAAAAAAGTTTTTATCATCAAATAATTTTCGAATCATAATTTTCTCCTCTGCCCAATATAAATTTAAGTATATAACTATTATACGTAATTTCCTTACCATTTCAAATTAATATTTCATTTTAACCATAGAAATGGGATGATTCATTCCAATAATAAATCATCCCATTTCTATAATAATTGATAAATTGTTACTACATTTTTGTTATCTGTACCTTCCAAACATCAGGACCTTCCGTAAGGTATTTCCAATCAAACTGTCCCTCTCTATCAATAGTCAGCTTTTGTTGCAGATGATGTGGATCATGATCATTAGTAATTTCCATCCTCTCCCCGGGCTTTAGGTTATCAAAGGTTGTATAGATGACTCCAATCCTATTTGTTGGCTCTATTTCTCTTACATCTATTTGTGCGTCAAAGTCCATCACATTTATTGCCTCCCTATTTCTTTTTAATAGTATTTTTACCTCATTTAGCTTTTTTATTGAACAATTTTAATTTAAATGTAAAAAAGGTTCATATACTGCTGGAATCATAACCAGACAGTATGTGAACCTAAAAAACTATTTATATTTATAGTAGTGTATCATCTATTGTATCAAGCCAGTTCTCTATGGTGTCAATAACTGATTTAACACAGCCATCCTCAAATGGAGAAATTAGTCCCGCTAGTTTTACAAGTTCAGTAAATGACATACTTCCTCCAGCATTACAAAGCTTTATATAATCCTTCCAAGCATTCTCTTTATCTTCCATAGAACGTTTCCAAAATTGGAATGCACAAATTTGAGCTAGTGTATAGTCGATTGCTGCTGCCAATATCCACCATCCTCAAGAAAATCATTATCCGCATAATCCTTATGAGGAAGATATTTTTTCTCAATGTCTCTCCATGCTTTTTTTCTATCAATTGGAGTTGCTTCAGGATTTTTGTATACAAAGTGTTGAAATTCATCTACTGTCACTCCATAGGGTATAAATAAAAGAGCCTCTGACAAGTGTGTAAATTTATATTTATCTGTATCCTCTTTAAAGAAAAGATTCATCCAAGGCCACGTAAAAAACTCCATACTCATAGAATGTATTTCACATGCTTCCATTGTAGGATAGCAATACTCAGGAATTTTAAAGTTCCTACTTAAATATGATTGAAATGCATGTCCAGCCTCATGGGTTAGAACATCTATATCTCCAGATGTTCCATTAAAGTTTGAAAATATGAATGGAGATTTGTATTCACTTATGTATGTGCAATACCCTCCACCTGCTTTTCCTTTCTTACTAACAAGATCCATAAGTTCATTTTCAACCATAAATTTAAAAAAATCATTTGTTTCTTCTGAAAGCTGTGAGTACATTTTATTTCCGTTATCAACTATCCAATCTGGCTCACCCTTTGGCTTTGCATTGCCTGTTTTGTATTTCAGACTCTCATCATAGTATTTTAATGTATCTAGTCCGAGTCTCCTCTTTTGTCTTTCCTTAAGTTTAGTTGCAACTGGGACAATTAATTCTCTAACCTGCTCTCTGAAACTCCCAACCATTTCAGCATTATAATCAGATCTATTCATACGAGCATATGCCAATTCAATAAAATTATCATATCCAAGTTTTTTTGCCAGCTTTGTTCTTACTTTTACTAATTCATCATAAATTCCATCTAATTTTTCTGCATTTTTTTTAAAAAAACTGTATTTTGCTGCATTAGCCCTTATTCTCATGCCTCTTTCTTGAGACATTAGAAAGGGAGCCATTTGGGATAAATTTCTTTCCTCTCCTTCAAAATCAATTTTTGCTGATGCTATTAGCTTTGTATACTCACTTGAAAGCTTGTTTTCTCTTTGTAGATCTTCAATAATTTCAGGCGAAAATGTTTTTAAAGTCAATTCTGCGATCCTAAATAGCTGCTTACCCCACTTTGCTTCTAACTCAATTCTATATTTTGAGTTTACAAGAGAATTATAGTATTTTGAAATTACCCCTTCATAAATCGGAGTTACTTCATCAAAATAATCCTGTTCCTTTTCATAAAACTCATCAGTTGTATCAATGGTATGCCTGATGGACACAATTGTTCTCATGGATTCAATTTCACTTCTTAGTTGGTTTATTTCCACCATTATCTTGTCCTGATTTTCAAAACTTGTTGCATCATTAAACTTCTTTATTAATGAATTGAATTTTTTTTCAGTTTCATGAATATTAGGTCTTTCATACATGAACTCATTGAATTTCATTTAACCACTCCCCCCTTTATATTGTAATTATAAAAATGTTCCAGTATTTTGATATGCAATATCAATATCAATATCAAAATCCAAAACTAGAGTATAGAATTATTCTACCATAAATAACCTTTTTATTCATGAATTTTTAAAAGAATTTCATATTCTAAATATCTAATGTAATTAGCCGATGTATTAAAGTATATAACTCATCATATTTTTTATTGGAACCCAAATAAATTTATGGAGGTGTAGTTTTGAAAGAAAGAGTAATTCTTACAGGAAATCAGGCTGTAAGCCGAGGTTTTTATGAGGCTGGAGGAACTATAGCATCAAGCTATCCTGGTTCACCTACAGTAGAAATTATGGAATCCCTTAAAAATTATCAAGAAATTTATTCTGATTGGGCTACCAATGAAAAGGTAGCATTTGAAATAGCAGTAGGAGGAAGCTTCTCTGGAGCTAGATCAATGGTTTCAATGAAGCATGTAGGAATAAACATAGCATCCGATCCCTTTATGACAATAACACAGATAAGAACAAATGGTGGATTCCTACTTGTAGTTGGAGATGACCCTGGACTTTCAAGCTCACAAAACGAACAGGACAGCCGCTTCTGGGGTAAGTATGCAAATATTGCTGTACTTGAGCCTTCTAACCCACAGGAAGTAAAGGATTACACAAAGGAGGGGCTTAAGATAAGTGAGGAATTTGGAACTCCAGTAATGATAAGACTCACATCAAGGCTCTGTCATTCAAGAGGTATCGTTGAACTTGAAGAAAGGGTTGAAAAAGCTGTAGAAGGCTTTGTGGAAGATCAATCAAGATATTGTATGCTTCCTCCCTATTCTAATAAACAGCAGTATTTCATGCATGATAGAGTAAATAGGCTAATGGATTTTAATAATACTAATGCCTTTAATCTTCTAGATGAAAATGGTAGTATTGATACCTTGATTATTACAAGTGGTTTAACCTTTCAATATCTAAAGGAAACCGGCATACAATTAAATATTTTAAAGCTTGCAATGGTTTACCCTCTTCCAATAGATAAAATTAGGGAACTATCAAAAAAATACGAGAAGATTATTATTATTGAGGAATTAACACCATTTATAGAAGAAAACCTGAAAGCAAACGGAATTCAGGTTTTTGGAAAAGATTTTTTTTCTTATACAAATGAAATAACAACTGAAACTATACAGGAGGGGTTATATAAAGCTGGAGTTATTAAGGACCCACCTAACTTAATATTAAATACAGAATCCATTCCCATAAGAACTCCAATGCTTTGTTCTGGTTGCCCTCACAGACCTCTTTTCCATATATTAAAAAAGGCAAAGGCTACTGTAGTTGGGGATATAGGATGTTACTCCCTTGGAATATTAGAGCCATTTGAGGTTCACAAAACAAATATTAGTATGGGTGCTTCCCTTGGAATTGCAAAGGGAATGTCAGCTTCAAACAAATTGTCAGGAAAACTAAAACCAATTGTTGCTACTATTGGTGATGGTACCCTGTTCCATTCTGGGCTTACTGGCTTTATAGAATTAGCTAAAAGCTCTGGAAACATCACTGTAATAGTAATGGATAATAGAACCACAGCAATGACTGGAGGTCAGGTCACACCTTCAACAGGTGATTACTTTAAAGATAAAGAACTATTCCATTTAAATATACCAGAAATTTTAAAATCCCTAGGTATAACCGATATAACACTTGTTGATCAATTTAAATATGCTGATACTAAGGCAGCAATCCTATCTGCAATGAATAGGGATAATCTTTCGGTAATAGTTGCTACTAGACCCTGTGCATTAAACTTCAAGATAAAAGAACCAAATTATTATGTTGATGAAAACATATGCATTAGCTGTAGAAGCTGCATTGGTGTTAACTGTCCCCCTATTTCAATGAAAACCTATCCAGGCAAAACAAAGAAGAATTCATATATTAATCCAGATATGTGTGTTGGCTGTTCTGTTTGTTCCCAGGTTTGTCCTGTTGGTGCTATTAAGCAGAATACTAACACTCAATTATAGGAGGTATAAAAATGAACATAACAAACATTCTAATATCAGGAGTTGGTGGGCAAGGCCTGGTAATGGCAACTAATATTATAAGTAAAGCTGCATTTTATGAGGGCTATGATATAAAAACAAGTGATGTTATTGGTTTGTCACAACGTGGTGGACTGGTATGGGGTTGTGTAAGATTTGGCAGTGAGGTGCCCTCTCCACTTATTCCTAACCATCAAGGTGACATTCTCCTAGCTATGGAACAGCTTGAAGCATTAAGATGGATTCATTTAATGAAAAGCAATGCCAAGATAATAATTAATGAGGAGAGGATTTATCCAAATCGAGTACTTCTTGAAAAGGAGGAGTACCCAGAAGTAATACCCGAAGTCCTTGAGAAAAAAGGGGTTGAAGTTTATACCCTAAATGCAAATAATATGGCAAG
>JARDZI010000178.1 GCA_029240935.1 Clostridiales bacterium | reverse complement strand
GGCAACCCATCAAGGTTGACTTTAATTTCAACACTATCCTTCAACAGAGCCAAGGTTTTAAGGGAAGTCATTATTGACTTCCCTTGTTTTGTCTTTAAATAATATTATGAAACAACTTCAATCTTTCTAATATATAAGCTTTTAAATAAATGATATACTCCGTATCCTATAAGAGAACCCAATACATTTAAAATTAGGTCGTCAATGTCGCAAGTACCTAGATAAAATATAAGTTGTACTATCTCAAAAAGCAGACTTACACAAAGAGATATCAAAAAAATAATCATTGGTCTACGGCACTTTTTAAATAAAAAAGGTATGAGAAAACCAAGTGGAGTGAAAGCAAATATATTTCCTAATAAGTTTTCCATTGCTATACGGATAGATTGTTCGCCCTGCAGATATGGAATTATTGTATTTACTAAAGGAATAATATTTATTTGGGTTATTTTTTGAGAAAAGGGTATTTGTCTGCCAATTTCGGCCATTCTAAGTGCTGTTCCATCCTTTAGGATAATTAGGTTCACAAGCACTAATAAGTATAGTACAAACACTCCCCAAGTTATAAATTTTAGATTTTTTAACATTAGTTTTTTATTCAATTTTTGTCCCCCGCATTTTAATTCCGTATTGTACAATATTTTAATATTGCTAATAAGCTCCATTATACAGAAGATGGATAATGATTACAATCATTGGTGCCTGCCTCATCAGATATCAGATATTCAATAGCTGATGAAACTTCTTCCTGAGTAAGACCATCCGTATATCTATTAGCTAACGATGTGTTAACTAGTGAGCTTATTACTGCCCTGTACGTTCACCTCCTTGTTTAAATATTTCAATCAGATTACATACATTTATATGCAGTACAAAAAATTATTATCGGGTAAAAGCTGTATTTTAGATAAATATTAAGTAAGTTAATACAAAATCATAACTTGTCTATTACTTAAGAAATAAAGAGCTAGAATACATGCAGCAACCTATATAAGTTCTGTAAAATAATTGAAGGCACATAGTAATATGATATATAATTGAAGTAAGCAACAACTGCAATATATTGAATTATTTAATAGGGGGATATTTATGGGTACAAACAAAGATAAGAGTCTGCATTTAGTAACTCTATTAATTATTGTTTTGAGCATTATAACATCAGCAATAGGTGTGTTTTACAAAACTGGGGGACAGGAATATAATTTTGTGAATCAATATGGTGACAAGGTAAAAATATATGGAGATGGCTTATACGCGCACGATTCCCATTTTGCGGCACCTATTTTTCGGGGAACGGATTTTACTATTTTATTTATAGCTGTGCCAATTTTAATTATTGCACTTATTCTTGATATGAAAAGAAGGGCTTTAAAAAATCGTATTTTCTTAATGTCAGTTATTTCGTTATTTACCTATTACTCTGTTAGTATAGCCTTCGGAATAACCTACAATATATTACATTTAATATATATTGCACTTTTTTCCTCCACTATTTTTGGCTTGATTATTGCAATAAGCAGTATAGATCAAGAACAGGTTGAAAACAGCATGGGCAATAAATTGCCCTTTAAAGGCATAAATGTATTCTTGATTTTAACTGGCTTCTGTCTTATTGCCGCATGGCTTCCAGACATAATTACATCTTTAGTAACTGGACGTCCTCTGGAACTGCTTGAAATTTACACCACACAAATAACCTATGTGTTAGATATGGGTATAATTGGTCCAACAGCTCTAATATGTTTATTCCAGTTGAAGAAAAGGAGCGGTTTAGGCTATCTTCTGCTAGCCCTGCTGTTAACAGTGTGCACTATTGTTGGAATAATGCTTCCTATCCAGACAGTGTTTCAGGTGAATGCAGGAATTTCTCTTCCCATTGAAGCTGCGATTACTAAGATTGCAACCTTTATTGTTTTAGCTTTCTTTGCCTTGTATTTTAATATGAAATTCTACAGAAATATGAAATAGGTTGGTAATTATTCTATAAATAATAAGGAGAGTACAATTACATGATAGCAACACAATATAAAATTATATTACCAAGTGATTATGATATGAACATAATAAAAGATAGGGTAAGAAACAATGGTTATAAAACAGATGGATTTGAAGACCTGAAGTATAAATTTTATCTTATAACTGAGAAAGGGAAAAACAACAACCTTCAAAACAGCTATTCGCCCCTATATCTTTGGCAAGACAGCAGCGGCTTAAACAAGTTTTTATTTAATGGTTTTTATGATAACATAATAAATTCCTTTGGATGGCAGCAAGTAAATTTAGGGGTCCCTTTAATTGATAATACAACGCATAAGGTTAGCGAGGCCAAGTACATTTTTGAGTTTGAAAGAGAAATATCTCCTCAAGGCAGTCTGAATAATTTAAGGAATGAAATAGAAAAAGCTATTCCAAGGCTTGATGCTGAATATATAGTAATTTACAATCCTGACAAGTGGAAATATAGTGTTTTTTATTTTATAGATCATCCAAGCAAAGCAGGAGAGGAAAAAGGGGTAGTTTACAGCATACTTCATATATCTGAGGAAAAACTTTCTTAAGCAATGGATTTACTGGGCATGCTGTTATGAATGACTTTTTATATTATTGAACAACTGCAATTTATTGCTCCTGAAAGCCTTTTTCAAGGCTTTTTTTTATTTAAAAAAAACATAAACAGTAGTTTGAAACAATAGATTGAAATATTTCATGAATTTATGTTTTTCTTCAAAAGATATACATGAACCTATCTAATTATACGGAAATTGTTTAGCGCGTAAATAAAGAGTTCAATTTTTGTAAAAGATATTAATGTTATTTGAGTTTTAATTTTCCATAGCCTGATAAGCTGCAGTAATAATGGGGGTGAAGGTTATGAATAACATGGAAGTGATGTCTGATAGCTTAATATCAAATGTCAGCCGGATTAAGGAAATGTTTCATTATCCACTGAACTCAGATTTGGTAATTCGTGAAATATACATTAGTTCAATTAAAAGAAAAAGTGTTCTTTTTTATATGAACGGTATTGTTAATGAAGAGTTTATAGATAAGCATATCATAAAGCCATTAATCGAAGGTACTAGAAACGAAGCAGAAGGCTCTACGGATATTGAGCTGATTAAAAATTCTCTTCAAGCTTCACAGTTTAATAAGCTGACGAGGTTGTCAGAAATTGCCAAAGATTTATTGGATGGCAAATCAATCCTTCTAATTGAAGGATATGAAGGAGCCTTATCGTCACTTTCCATAAAGTATGAGCATAGAAATGTTGAAAGGTCACAAACTGAAAATGTTACTAAAGGATCACATGAGTCCTTTGTAGAGTCTTCACTGGTAAACCGGTCTCTTATAAGAAAGTATCTAAAAAGCAAGAATCTTATAACAGAAACTTTGGATATAGGCGTAGAAGATAAATGCGATGTTCACATTTTGTATCATAATTCAATAGCTAGCCCAGAGCTTATTAATGAAGTAAAGCAGAGAATCAATAGAATTATGGAAGACAACTACAATGGTATGATAAGTTCTTCTATTGTAGAGCAGTACATAGAAGACACTACATTTTCAATAGTTCCCACAGTTCTTTTTACCGAACTTCCTGACAGAGCTGTTTCTTTCCTCAAAGAAGGACATGTGGTAATTTTTGTTGATAATAGTCCATCTTGCTTAATTGTTCCTGCTACCTTTTGGTCTTTTTTTCATACTCCCGAAGACATGAGCTACAGATGGATTGCAGGTAATTTCATAAGGCTTGTTAGAATTATTGCAGTATTTATTTCGCTGCTGACACCTGCCATATACATAGCAGTAACAAATTACCATCAGGAAATGATACCTACGGACTTGCTGCTGGCTATTTCAGCCACCAGAGAAAGTGTACCTTTTCCTATTGTCTTTGAGGTTGTAGGGATGGAAATTGCCTTCGAAATAATTAGAGAGTGTAGTTTTAGAATACCTACCAGCATAGGTTCTACCGTTGGGATAGTAGGAACTTTAATCTTAGGTCAGGCAGCAGTGCAGGCAAATATAATAAGTCCTATACTGGTAATAGTTGTAGCTTTAACCGGCTTATCCTCCTTTGCAGTATCCAATACGGATTTAAATATGTCCATAAGGGTATCAAGGTTTTTCTTTACCTTTTGTGCTATTATGATGGGATTTTTGGGATTAGCTTTAGGTATAGTTGTGTTTACTACTTATATTGTTTCCATTGAATCCTTTGGAGTGCCTTTTCTAGCTCCTATTACACCACACTACGAAACCTCTAGGGATATGATCTTTCGCTCCGTTGTTAAGCATCAGTGGTTAAGGCCTTTATTTGCAAAGCCAAAGCTTGAGAAAAAGAAGACTCAACCCAAGGAGGAATAAACTGTGCAAAACAGCAGAGAAGTTAAACTAGGAATACGTGAATTTTCAATGATGCTTTTACTGCTTTTAGGATCAAAGTTTGCAGATACTACACCAACATTACTTTTTAAGAGAGCAAAAAATGCCGCATGGATGCTGCCTATAATATCGGCTGTTATTATGCTGCCATCCTTTCTCATATTACTCTCACTGCTAAAAAAGTATAAGGATAAAAATTTTATAGAAATTATATATATCATAATGGGAAAATATATTGGCTTTATTTATAGTATATTGATATCAACTATTATGTTTATTTACATGATTATTATTAGCAGAGATGTAGTAGATACTATAATTACTATGTTTTACCCTAGTACTCCACCGATTGTCATATATTTACTGCTCATGGCCACAGCAATTTTTATCTGTAGGCGTGGCTTAACTGCTCTGGGAGGAGTTTGCTGGATGATAGTCCCAATACTAGTTGTTACCTCTACTCTCACTATATTGCTTACTCTGCCTGATATGAAGCTGCAGTATATCTATCCCATAGGCGGTATAAAGATTACGGAACTTATTCAGGGTATTCCTTTTTTTGCTTCTATAACAATAGAAATACTTGTACTGTCAATTTTATATCCTAAAGTAAAATCACATGATGAATATAAAAAAGGAACTTTTATTGCGTTAATAATAGCAGTCATATTTATTTCTGCGTTTTGTGTTGCTTATGTTTTGGTTTTTGACACAATCGCAGTACAGCATATTCCATTTCTATATCTGGAGCTTACAAGAATAATTCGTATAGGAAGATTTGTATCAAATTCGGAAGCAGCTTTCTTAGGTTTTTGGATAAGTGCGGCTGGCCTGCGCTTATCATTGTATTTATATATGACTACATCCCTTTTTCTAAATACCTTTCATAGAAAAAACCTGAAACCTTTCTTCCCATTATTTGCAGCACTATGCTTGTTCTTTGGTCTGCTTCCAGAGAATTTTAGTTTTATATTATTTACTTTTAGAAAGTATCTGCTTTTGACAAGCTTCACGGTTATAGTTCCGCAACCTTATTTGCTATATTTTTTATCCAAGAGAAAATGAGGCGTAAAACAATGAAGAAAATATATATTCTTATATTCTTTCTCCCTGTACTACTTGCAGGATGCTGGGACAGAAAAGAGCTTGAGGAATTTGCATATGTATCGGCTATTGGTATTGATAAGGGGAAAAATGGCATGGTGAAGGTGACCTATCAAATCCCCAATACTGAAGCTCAATCTGGCTCCAGTGATGTGCAGAGCAATCGTGCTGCTTCAGAAATAATTACGTTAACTGCTCCTGGACATATCACTGCCAGGGACTTAGCCACAGCATCTGTGTCAAGAAAAATCAATTTTTCGCACTTAAGAGTTATTATATTAAGTGAAGATGTAGCAAGAACCTCTGATACTTATAAATTCATCTTCGGCAGCCTGAGAGAAAGGGAGTTTAGGCGAAATACCTATGTATTAGTTAGCAGAGAGAATGCCGAGGATTTTATTAGAGGAAACAATCCTAAATTAGAGCAGTCGCCTCATAAGTTTTACGACTATATGTCTAGACGATGGGTAGAGGTGGGATTAGTGCCTATAACAACCATAAATGATTTTGCAGAACGTTATGAAATGAACGCAAGTCTTGCATTGACAGCATACGGTACCTCTAGAGATATTGGGTCAAATGAATTCGGCTATGAGAGCAACTTCCTTCCCGGGGAAATAGAGAAAACTGGGGGGAATCCTACACAGATAATAGGCTCCGCAGTGTTTAAAGAAGAAAAAATGATTGGAGTTTTAACAGGGGAAGAAACAAGACTGGCATCACTGCTAAGCTTAACAACTAAAGCTGATAATATGCTAGTAACATTTCCAGATCCTCTTGGCAGTGATGAAAGAGTGTCCGCACGACTTACTACAGAGGGAAGTCCTAAAATAAAAGTAGATATAAGTGGAGAAGCTCCCCGTATCGATGTGAAAGTTCCTGTGAACCTGTTTCTTCTAGCTATTCCAAGCAGGGTAAATTATTCAGAAAGTGAAGAGAATCAGGAAACGCTGAAAAAGGCTTTTGCTAAATACATGGAAAGCAAAGCGGAGAATCTGATTGAAAAAACTAAAAACGACTTTAAAGGAGAACCCTTTCAGTGGTCCTTAGCTGTAAGAAAAAAGTTTTGGAGCCTTGAGGAGTTTTTTAGTTATAACTGGAAGGAGAAGTATCCTGAGGCAGAGGTAACCGTGACCTTTGAGGTGAAATTAAGAGGCACAGGAAAGCAGCTAAAACCACCTAGAGGAAAATAAACTTTATTGAGGTGCCAGCTTTTTTTCCATCCTTTTGCAAGTAGATTAAAAAGAAAATCTCACGCAGAAATATCAAATATGTATATAATACTTGAGGGAGTAATTGGTATTCAAGAATAATAAATATAAGAAAAGCCCACTGTTAGTGGTGTCTACCTAATCAGATATTAAATAATGAAAAAGCATATCAGCAAATTGATATGCCTTTTGTGTTATACACTTAATTAATAGATATAAACCAGAACTTCTAAATCTACACTGTAATACCAGGCGGAATTATTATAAGTACGCTAGTACCTTGACTTAAGCTGCGTTTAAAGGATAATCCATAATTCTCACTGCAATATGCCTTGAGCAGCTGATAGATGGTAACTGTGGTTTGTTTTATTTGGCAGGGTGCTTATCTCATAATATATTGGTTAAACAGAATATATATTTTATACATTGTCGTATTTTGTAAAATTTAGATGACAAGATGTAGTTAAGTAAAAATCAAATATATATGTAAATTTAATGAAAATACTGTATAATTAATGAGTCTGATATTGGCATATTTCTACAGTATTAGCTAATTAATTCAGCTTGGGTTAAACGGGGGGAAAAGAATGAA
>JARDZI010000177.1 GCA_029240935.1 Clostridiales bacterium | reverse complement strand
GCTCGCTCCCTTCGGATCACTTTTTTGCCTTAATTTTATCAGAAAACTGTTACCTATGTTATTGCATTATCTGTAACCTATGTTACTGCACTATACACAGTGTTCGCCCCTACATTGAGAGTAGCAGTCAGTACATCGCATTACCAAACTAATATAAAAGATAAAATGTTTTCAACTAAATTGGAAAAATTTATTGACTATGTAAGTGTTAATTCATATAATGATATTAGGACATCCGGACAACTATGCAAAAATCTTGTACTTAAGTTAACCTATCACGATTTAATTTCTAATAATACCGATGATATCACAAATAATTTTATCTATATATCTGCATTAAAGAAATTACACATGTAACATGTAAAATGTAGTGGAAGCTTTAATGCATTATATATTCTAAAAAATATTGATGGACATGTTTTGCATACATAAAAACGAACATAAATATTCGGACATCCTGATGAGAGGTGATTTTATGAATAGGGTGTTTAATCAAATTAGCAAGAAGATTCAAAAAGAGATTAAGGGGGAGATAGTGTGTAGTGAATGGCATTCTTCTATTGTTCTTGAAGGTATTGTTGATAGCTGGGATGAGGTTATAGCAGGGGGAAAGATTGCTGCTAATAAGGGTTATAAGGGAGTAGTTAATAAAATTGAGGTTAAGGATCTTATAATTCCTGAAATACGGAAACCAAGTTTTATAGATGGATCCCTTGAAGGTAGAAAAGTGGATGCATTAATAATTGGAGGAGGAATAATTGGAGCCTCCATTGCAAGAGAGCTCTCTAAATGGGATATATCCATACTATTAGTTGATAAGGAAGAGGATATTGGAGTACATGCTACTTCAAGAAACGATGGAATGGTGCATCCTGGGATTGAACCTAAGCCTGGATCTAAAAAGGCATATTACAATGTAATGGGAAATAAGCTTTATACAAAAATAGCTGAAGAACTTGATATACCATTAGGTCGGAATGGTTCAACAATTCTTTATGATATAAGCTGGGCAAAAATACTTGTTCCTTTCCTAAAGAGTAGGGCAAGAGCAAATGGTATAGAAGGGATGAGCTTTTTAACCAGAGAAGAGGCAAGAGAATTTGAGCCAAATATTACAGGAAAAATAGCAGGAGCAGTACATTTTTCAACCACAGCAGCAATATCCCCATATAAGACAGCTATAGCATATACAGAAAATGCCGTAATGAATGGGGTAGAAGTTTCACTTGAGACAATAGTAATTGGAATGAAAAAAGAAGGTAAAAAAATAATTGAAGTTAACACTAACAGAGGAAGGGTCTATCCTGGAGTTATAATAAATGCAGCTGGAATATACGCAGATAAAATTGCTGATATGGCAGGGGATCAATTTTTTACTATACATCCTAGAAAGGGTCAGCTTGTGTTTCTAGATAAAAAAAAGGGAGCACTAATCAATTCTGTGGTTTCAAAGCCATCTTTAACATTAATAAAGGGAAATACGAAGGGTGGAGGAATTGTAAAGACAATTGACGGGAATATTTTAGTTGGCCCAGATTCCTACGAGCAGCCCTATAGAGAGGACTATTCAACTGACAGAGATAATATAAATGCAATACTTGAAAAACATCTTCCAACGATACCAGGATTGTCCCAAGCAGATGTAATTACCTACTGTGCGGGAACAAGAGCTGCAACCTATGAAGAGGATTTTATAATAGAAAAATCTGAATATATAGAAAACCTTGTTTATGCAGCAGGAATACAGTCACCTGGGCTTGCTTCAGCTCCAGCAATCGCACAAGATATTGAAAAAATTGCTTGTTTTATTTTATCAAAGCAAATGGATATAAAACTAAACCCAGACTATAAACCATACAGAAGGGGAATTCCTCGTTTAAAGGACATGAGCTTTGAAGAAAGAAACAGACTAATTAGGAGTAACCCAGATTATGGTGTAATAATTTGCAGATGTGAAGAGGTAAGTAAGGGAGAAATTCTGGACGCCCTAAATTCGCCAATACCTGTAAAATCCCTTGATGCATTGAAAAGAAGAGTGAGACCTGGAATGGGAAGATGTCAGGGAGGTTTTTGCACTCCATTAACTATGAAAATTATAAGCCAGCATTGTGGAGTTAATATGCTTTCAATAACTAAAAAGGGTGATAGGTCCAATATAGTTATTGGTGAAACCAAGGGTAAGCTAGATTATAACAAGGTGGGTGATGATGTTGGAAATCTATGATGTAGTTATAATTGGAGGTGGACCAGCAGGACTTGCAGCAGGACTTGCAGCTAAAAAGCAGGAGAGCAATGTTTTAATTATAGAAAGAGAAAGTCACCCTGGGGGAATATTAAAACAATGTATTCATGATGGCTTTGGACTAATAAGATTTAAGGAAAAGCTATCAGGTCCTGAATATGCAGAAAGATATATTAAAATGGTTTTGGAAAGTGGAATTTCCATACTAACATCCACATTTGTTACTGATGTAAAAAAAGTGAATGAAAGGTTTGAAATAACACTTGTAAATTCATTAAGTGGAGTGTTCAACATAACATCAAAGGCATTGGTTCTAGCAAACGGATGCAGAGAGAGAACAGCAAAGCAGGTTGGAATACATGGTACAAGACCCGCAGGTGTGTATACAGCAGGCCTTACTCAGCATCTTGTAAATATATCAGGCTATCTTCCTTGTAAAAGGTGTGTAGTACTTGGAAGTGGGGACATAGGGCTTATTATGGCAAGAAGGCTAGCACTTGAGGGAGCAAAGGTTGTAGGAGTATATGAAGCTAAAAAAACACCCTCTGGGTTAAGCAGAAATATTGCCCAATGCCTTGATGATTACAACATTCCACTATACCTATCAAGAACCATAACAAAAATAGTTGGTGAGGATCGGGTTGTAGGGGTTGAAATCTCAGAGGTAGATGAAAATATGAAGCCCTATTTTGGGACAGAGGAATATATTGAATGTGATGGAGTTATATTATCTGTTGGGCTAATTCCTGAAAATGAAATAGCAGAAGCTCTAGGAATTGAAATTGATAAAAGTACAAAGGGTCCTATAGTTGATCAAAATTTTATGACTATGCTGGAGGGGGTATTTTCCTGTGGGAATGCACTTCATGTAAATGATCTTGTGGATTATGTATCAGAAAGCGGAGAGCTTGCAGGGAAAAATGCTGCACTATATGCAAATTCTAAGACCTCCAGGGAGAATATTTCCTTAGAATATTCTAGTAAAGATTTTTTATATGTTGTACCCCAGAGGATAGACTTAAAATCTGAAAATAAGAAGGTAATACTATATATTAGGTCAAGGGAGATTAAAAACAAAGCAGTTATAAGGGTTACATCAGGAAAAAATATTTTATTTAACAAGAAATATGGAGTGTTAAGACCACCTGAGATGGAAAGACTTGAGTTAGACATATCAAGTATTAATGAGGATAGTAGAGAAATAAATATATTAATGGAGGGGTAGAAAATGAAGAATATGACATGTATCATATGCCCCAATGGATGTCTTCTTGAGGTAGATAAACAGGGGGAAGAAATTATAGTAAGGGGAAACATGTGCAAAAGGGGAGTAGAATTTGGGATAAATGAAATGACAAACCCTAAAAGAAGTATAAGCACCACTGTAAAAACCTCATACAAATTAATTCCAAGGTTGCCTGTAAGAACCGATGGAGAAATTCCATTAGATTATATATTTAGAGTTATGGGGGAAATCAATGATGTAAAACTTGATCATCTAGTACATGGTGGAGAGATTATTATTAAGGATATTCTTGGAACAGGAGTAAATATAATATCAACCTCAGATATGTATTATCTTCTTGGGGAGGAATTACATTGATAGATGGGTATATACTTTCAATAGATTGTGGTACACAGAGCATAAGGGCTCTTATGTTTGACAGGCTTGGAAGTTTAATTGGAAAGGAAAAGGTGGAGTTTGAACCCTACTTCTCAATTCATCCTGGATGGGCGGAGCAAAACCCTGAGATATACTGGCAGGGTGCTTGTACGGCCTGCATGGGGCTTAAAGAAAAATTAAAAGAGAAATGGGAAAACATAATTGGAGTTGTAGTAACAACTCAAAGGGATACAGGGATAAATGTAGATAGGGATGGAAACGTCCTAAGGCCTGCGATAACATGGCTGGATCAGAGAATGGCAAAGTGTTGTGAACCACTACCCATTTATGACAACATTGCATTTACTACGGTGGGAATGCAGAGAGCTGTAGAAATCACAAGGAGAAAAAGTAAGGCTAATTGGATAAAAGAAAATCAGCCAGAGATATGGAACAATACCTATAAGTATCTTTTGCTATCAGGCTATTTCAATTATAAATTGACAGGAAAATTTATTGATTCTACAGGAAGTCAAATAGGTCACTTACCCTTTAACTATAAAAAACAATCTTGGCCTAAGTCTAATAGCAGCTATAGATGGAAGGTCTTTGGAATTGAAAGGGAAAAGCTATCAGAGCTAGTTAACCCAGGGACGATTATTGGAGAAATATCAAAAGAGACTTCTAAGATAACTGGTATTAAAGAAGGTGTAAAGGTTATTGCATCAGGCTCTGATAAGGGCTGTGAAACCTTAGGCGTTGGATGTCTTGACCTTGAAGCATCAAGTATAAGCTTTGGAACCACAGCCACAATACAGACAACCTCAAGTCACTATTTTGAGCCAATTCAATTCATGCCAGCATATCCTTCAGTAATACCTGGATATTTTAATCCTGAGGTGGAAATATTCAGAGGATATTGGATGATAAGCTGGTTTAAAAAGGAATTTGCAGAAAAGGAAATGAATGAGGCAAAAAATAAACATGTACCTCCTGAGGAATTATTGAACGAGAGACTTGGAGAAATTCCTCCAGGCTCCCATGGATTAATGCTTCAACCCTATTGGGGACCGGGGTTAAAAATGCCCGATGCAAAGGGTTCTATAATTGGCTTTGGAGATATTCACACAAGAGTACATATATATCGTGCAATTATAGAAGGAATTAATTATGGGCTTATTGATGGGATGGAGAAGATTGAAAGTAAATCAAAGACAAGAATTAGTAAAATAATGGTTTCAGGTGGAGGGTCACAAAGTGATTCTATTTGTCAGATAACAGCTGATATGTTCAATAGACCTGTATACAGAGGACAGACCTATGAAGCCTCAGGGCTTGGAGCAGCAGTTAATGGATTTGTGGGAATAGGAGTTTATAACTCATACAGAGAGGCTGTTTTAAATATGGTTCATTACAGTAAGGTATTTGAACCAGATTTAGATAGTGCAAAGGTATATAAAAGTCTCTATGAAAGGGTTTATAAAAGAGTATATCCAAGGCTATCTGGGTTATATAAGGAGATTCAAAGCATTACAGGATATCCTGAGATTTAGAAAATGAGGGGGATTAAATATGTCTGATAAAAATTATAAGGGATTTTTGCCAAAGTGGTCTGAAGAGGCACCTCCAGAGGGTTCATATAGGTCAATATTTAAATGGGGTGCTCCAAATAAATTTAAACATCCAAATGCAAAACTATATGCATTAATGAAAAAAACCTTTAATATGACAGATGAGGATTTTAAAACTCCTCAAAAAATGGGACTTGAAAAGGTTTCATATAATAAGCAAATAAATCTTACAAAGGAACAAATAGAAACCTTTATAAATATAGTTGGTGATGAAAATGTAAGAATGGATGAATACTCAAGGCTTCAGATAGCATATGGTAAAACAATGATTGACCTTATGAGGCTTAGGGAAGGAATAGTTGAGAACATACCTGACTTAGTGCTACATCCAAGAAGTAAAGAGGACATTGTAAATATTGTTAAGTATTGCAGCCAGGAAAAGATACCTATATATATCTACGGTGGAGGTTCCTCTGTTACTAGGGGAGTAGAATGCGTTAGGGGTGGAGTGTCCCTTGAAATGAGGGTTCACATGAAGAGGGTTGTTAAATTTAATGAAGAAAATCAAACAATAACAGTTGAAGCAGGAATGTCAGGTCCGGATCTTGAGAAGACATTAAACAATGCTAAGTTCCTGTTTAATGCTAAAAGAGCATACACCTGTGGACACTTTCCACAATCCTTCGAATATTCAGCAGTTGGAGGATGGATTGTAACCAGGGGAGCGGGACAAAACTCAACCTACTTTGGCAATATCAGGGATATGGTTATATGCCAAGAATATGTAACTCCAGTAGGAATAATAAAAACAGACGAATACCCAGCAACCTCAACAGGACCATCAATAGATGAAATAATGATGGGAAGCGAAGGTGCCTACGGAGTACTAATATCCGCCACACTTAAGATATACAGATATATGCCTGAGAATCAGAGAAGATTCAGTTATATATTTAAAACCTGGGAGGATGGAAGGAATGCAGTTAGAGAAGTAATGCAGGGACAGTTCGGATATCCATCAGTATTTAGACTATCAGATGCTGAGGAGACTGACATGGCACTTAAGCTATATGGAATTGAAGGAACGGTTATAGATAAAGTAATGACTGCAAGGGGATACATGCCAATGGAAAGATGTCTTCTTCTTGGGTTTAATGACGGTGATGGGGATTTCACAAAGCTTGTTAAGAGAAAAACACACAAAATATGCAAGAAGTATGGTGCCATGTATACAACAGGATATGTTACAAAGGGTTGGGAAAAGGGAAGGTTTAGAGATCCTTATTTGAGAGAGGATATGCAGGACTATGGAATTATGACAGATACACTGGAATGTGCAGTATCCTGGGACAAGATGAATGAGGTATATGAGGGAGTAAGAAATTACTGCCATAGTAGACCGAACACACTCTGCAATACCCACATTTCTCATTTTTATCCCCAGGGAGCAAACCTCTATTTCATATTTATTGCAAAGATAAATGATATAGACGAATACCTTGATTACCAATATGGAATCCTTGATAACATACAAAAATACGGTGCTGCAATGAGCCACCATCACGGTATAGGCAAAATGACAGCCCCCTGGCTAGAAGACCAAATCGGCAAGAATCAGATGGATGTTATAAAGACATTAAAAAGACACTTTGATCCAGATAACATAATGAATCCAGGTGGAACCTTGGGATTAGATTTGCCTGAAGGTGGGAAAAGGGTTAGAAAGTATTAAAATAAAAAATTTGTAAAAGGTGCTAACTAGGTCATATATCCTATTTGTGGGGAAATGCGTAACAAATCACTTGTAAACATGGGTACGAATATGTATATTACGTAGGGGCGAACAGTGTTCGCCCGTGAGGTACCATGATTTTGGACTCTGCCTGTATCATAGTGC
>JARDZI010000176.1 GCA_029240935.1 Clostridiales bacterium | reverse complement strand
GACATTGTCATCCTGAACGTAGTGAAGGATCTTTGTACGTACCCCGGGGAAAGATTCTTCACTACGTTCAGAATGACATGCACCTTACGACGCATAACCACACAAATATGAGGTATCTACTTATCAAAAAATAGTGCACTTATAATATTTATCATAATTTACTTGAAGTAATTTTAATAAGGATATAATCTAGTTATAGAGATGTTATGATAATTTTGGAGAACTGCGAGGTAATGTATGAATTATATTTTTAAATCAATGTTTTTAATATATATAATAGGACAGCTTGTTATAAATAATAGTGTTTCTTTTTTTGAAGTATCCATAATACTAATTATTACAGCTGCTAATATATACAAGGAGAAGTATTACAACTCAATTCTTATTACTGTAATTGAGTTTGTATTAATAACACTAATAGGAAAACTTAGTCCAAGCTTCATATTTCTTTATGGGCTAGTAGCCTATGATATTTTTTATAAAAAGCTATACATAGGCTTAATCCCTTTATTAATTGGTGGACTTTATTATTTAAAATTAGATTATATCCCCATTTTTTTATTGATGGTTGGTATCTCGAGTATATTTGGTTATTTAAGAGGGGTTCTTGAGGAAAGAGAAAGAATATTTTTAGAAAGCTACGATAAGGAAAGAAGATACAGGTATGAGCTTGAGGAAGCAAAGGCTAAGCTTATGAATTCATCCTTAGAGGTGGTTCATGTTGCAGAAATTAAGGAACGTAACAGAATTGCCAGAGAAATACATGATAATGTGGGACACAGTGTAGCAGGAATCTTGATGCAACTTCAGGCATCCTATAAGTTATCAGGTAAGGATGATAAAAAAGCAAATGAACTATTAAAAAAGTCCATAGATGAATTATCCAATTCACTAACTATTCTTAGGGACACTGTACATAATATAAAGCCTCTGGAGAGTATGGGAATTGAATACATAAAAAGTGTAATAAATAATTTTCGCTATTGTACTGTTGACTTTAAATGTAGTGGAGATTTTAATAATCTATCTGCAAATCTTCTCCAAATAATTCATACAAATATTAAAGAAGCATTAACGAATATCTCCAAACACTCGAAGGCAACAAGGGTGGATATCACAATTGATATAAATGAGAGATTTGTAAGACTATTTATAAAGGATAATGGAGTTGGATGCGGCAAGGTTATGGAAGGTCTTGGAATAAGTGGAATGAAAGAAAGAGTTAATAATATAGGTGGAAGTATATCAATAAGCTCTGAGGATGGATTTTTAATAGTATGTGTTATACCTAGGGAATTAAAAGAGGGGGTTGGAATATTTGAGGATTCTAATAGTAGATGATGATGCACTAATAAGGGATAGTTTAAAGATTATATTAGGCTTGGAAGAGGATTTTAAAGTGGTTGGAACTGCATGTAATGGTCAGGAGGCATTTGAAATATGCAAAAGTGAAGTACCGGATATTGTACTTATGGATATTAGAATGCCTGTTTTAGATGGAGTATTAGGAACAAAATTAATTAAAAGTCATTTTAATAATATAAAAATTGTTATACTAACAACATTTAAGGATGATGAATTTATAAAAGAAGCTATAAAAAATGGGGCGGAAGGATATATATTAAAAAACCAATCCTCTGACAGTATAGTAGAAAGTCTTAGGGCTGTGGAAAAGGGGAACAGTGTTTTTCAAAAGGAAATAGCAGACAGCTTAACATCAATGATTAGGGATGGAAAGAAGAAAACCCCTGAAAGCTTTGGAATAACCGATAGGGAGTTTGAAATATTAAAGCTTATTGGAGATGGCCTTTCAAATAAAGAAATATCTAAGCTTCTCTTTCTAAGTGATGGTACAATAAGAAATTATGTAACGGCTCTTCTTGAAAAGCTGGAAATGAGGGATAGAACTCAGCTTGCAATATTTTATCTAAAAAATTTTTAAGCATTACCGCTAGATTACATTAAAGGAGCATATATAGATTTGATTTATACAAATCATATATGCTCCAGTTAGAGCTTGATAGTTTATTTTCTTCTAAGTCCAGGACGTTTTTTCTTTTTTCTAAACCAATCCTTCAGCTCCGAGAAAATCCCTATGAATGAAGATATAGAGGATATTAAACCTTCAATATCAAACCCCATTGATGTGGCTGCAGTATCATTGGTTCCAAAAATATTATCAAGAACATCAGTTTTATCCTTAACACTCTTAGTGATTTCATTTATATTACTAGTAATTTCAGGAAGATTCTTCAGTGAATCATTTATGTTTTTATTGTTTTCATCCAATATTATGTTTACTTTTGTTAGAGTTTTATTTATATTTATAAGTGTTTTAACAATATAAATAACAAGTACTGCAGCCATAATAATGAGCAATGTTAGCGCAACACCATTCCATGTTATTTCAATACTCACTTTTATTTCACCTCTTGCTCTTCATCACAGGCGGATGTTTTACTGCAGGTGTCACATTTTATATTTTCATCCTTGTTTTCTGTCAGATCCAATTCTTCTACTTGGCCTTCAATATTCTCAGTAACTTGTTTTTTCTTGAATAGCTTTTTAGCTTCTTGTCCAATTTTTGATCCCATTTCTTTAACCTCTTGGGCAGCCTTTTTAGAAGTTGTCTTTATAGTATAAGTAGTTTTTTCTACTGCTGTGTCAACTCCCTTTTTAATATCTTCCCTTGTTTCCTTGCCTGATTTAGGAGCAAATAGTATACCCCCAACTGCGCCTAAGAAAGTTCCGATAGCTGCACCTGTTACAATACCTTTTTGGAGGTTTTTCTTAGCTTTCCTTTTACCATTAAAATCAAACACTATTTTTTTACCCATTTAATCGCCTCCTAGGCTTTTATTAAACTATAGCACTTACTGGTACAATTTTCAATGTAATAAGTGGGAATATGTAGATATTTTTTATATAAAGTCGAATTTTGCTATGAAGGTAGATTTAGAGATTAAAATTTTCGATTATTATTTTTTATTGCACTTTGAACAGCAAATTTTATAATAAAAAAGAGGGAAACTGTTAGAAATAGGTAAAAAACAATGTCAAATAAAATGGAAAGGACTATGTTAGGAGTTGAGAGAATCCATTCTGGCACAAGTATCACCTCCTATATATTAACTACTAATACCATATTATAACATATTTTCCATATAAGCTAAACAAAAAACGTCTTTCTTTATCTGAAACCTTAATACATCTACAAATCTTATGTAGTATATGATATGATTTGTGAGGAATAATATACCAAACAGTCCTATATAGAAGTGGGAAGTAGACAACCGTCTACTTCCCACTTTTAACCTGTTCATTAAGTTTTAATCCTGTTGGCGTTGTTGCTAAGCCACCAAGTGCAGTTTCTCTTAGCTGCATAGGCATTGATTTTCCAACTCGGAACATGGCTTCAACCACCTCATCGAATGGAATCATACTCTTTACTCCTGCTAAGGCTATGTCTGCGCAGGTCATTGCCTCGACTGCTCCAGTTGCATTTCTCTTTATACAGGGAATCTCAACAAGACCTGCAACTGGGTCACATACTAGACCAAGCTTGCTTTTAATTGCCATTGCTGCAGCATCAAATGCCATTTGAGGTGTTCCTCCATACATTTCAACTAACGCAGCAGCGGCCATTGCAGATCCTGAGCCGCACTCCGCTTGACAGCCCCCCTCTGCACCTGCAAGTGTGGCATTTTTGGCTATTATTTGTCCTACACCTGAGGCTGTAAAAAGTGCATCAATCATTGCATCCTCGTCTGCCCCTATTACCTCAGCGGCAGTGATTACAGCTGCTGGAATAATTCCTGAGGCACCAGCGGTTGGAGCTGCTACGATTCTACCCATTGCTGCATTTACCTCAGAACAGGACATTGCTCTTGCAATTGCTTTATTTACAATATCACCACAAATAGTTCTACCTGCTTTTCTATAGCTCTCCTGTAATTTAGCATCTCCCCCAGAAAGTCCACTAATGGAGCATACCTCCTTTTCAAGTGCTTTTTTGGAGGCTTCCATCATTACCTTAAGAATACCACCCATTACATCTCTAATTTCCTTTTCCGATTTCTCTGTGAGCTTGCATTCATTTTGAATAACAATATCACAAATCCTGCAGTTGTTTTTATTTGTAAGCTCAATCAATTGATACGCCTTATTATACATATTTTCCTCCGTTTTATGACTAAAGGGCACTCAGCGCTCTAACTGATACTACCCCGTCAATATTTTCAATTTCTCTAACAATACTGTCTGGAATAACATTATCTGTTTCTATTACAGTAGTTGCAACCTCTCCCTTTGATTCTCTTCCTACCTTTAGGGTTGCAATATTAATATTCCCTAATGCAACAGCAAATGAAATTTTGCTAATCATTCCACGTCTGTCTCTGTGCTTAATTATAATTGAAGGATATTGTCCATTCAATTCTAGTGGATCTCCATCAATATCAATAACCGCTATATTTCCTCCACCTACAGAGGAACCGGTTACACTTACACTTGTACCATCCTTTCTATTAAGAACAATCTTAACAGTATTAGGATGAACATCACCAAGGTCAGTTTCAATGAATTCAATACCTATACCCTTTTCTTCAGCGATTTTAAAGGATTCCTTTATTCTTTCATCATGTGTTTCCATTCCAAGTATTCCTGCTACAAGTGCTCTATCTGTTCCATGCCCTCTATAGGTTTTGGCAAAGGAGCCATGAAGATAAAAAGTAACAGATTCAAAATCCTTATTTGCAATAAGCCTGGCTGCTTTCCCAAGCCTTCCGGCTCCTGCAGTATGTGAACTAGAAGGCCCAATCATAACAGGACCTAATATTTCGAAAGCACTATAATTTTTCATACATATCTCTCCATTTTTTTATATTTATTGTAGGGGCGAACAGCGTTCGCCCGCTATTGGGTATTTGTATTATAGTATAGCATAAATTGTTGATGGGCTACGGGCCAACACTGTTCGCTCGTACGTGGAGGGAATTATTGAATTTCAAAATCTGTCTTATACTGAGCCATCTTTAAAACATCCCAGCAATTAAATCATCAATACTAATGTTGGAAAAATAACTATTGATATCAAATTTACCCAAAGCTTCCCTTATTTCCTCTTCAGAATGCTTAATGCCAGTTAAAGATTTCTCAATTTCCGATACATCACATTTACCAAAGAAATCTCCAAATAACCTAATTTCTTTAATAATTCCCTTTTCAACATTAAGATTAAACTCCACATTTCCACCAAGATATTTCTTGTGATTTGTGAAGCTGTATTTAGGAGAGCTTCCAAAGTTCCAGTCCCAGGTAGAATATTTATCATTCTTCATTTTGTTAATAGTATTTAGATCATTTTCTGTGAATTCATAGAAAGCCTGACCCTTATTAGAATACATAATATAATTCATTATCAAATCCTTAAATTCTATAATTCCTAAGGGTTCTGTTAGATGCTGGCTTATATTTGTAACACGGCTCCCAACAGACTTTACTCCCTTTCCCTCAAATTTTATTGGTTTAACCTTAAGAGCACCAGAAAGATTAGTCATATCAGAGGAAAAAAGAAGCGTACCATGGTGCAGTACTCTGTTTTTATAGTTATACTGGGCATTGCCAGAAAATTTTTTACCTTCTATTGTTAAATCATTTCTGCCTGAAAACTCAGCATGAACATTAAGTCTCTTAAGAACCTCAATAATAGGCTGGGTAAACTTTTTAAAGTTGGTAAAGCTGTCCTCTTTATCATTAACAATGAATGTAAAGTTAAGGTTCCCCAGGTCATGGAATACTGCACCCCCTCCTGAAAGTCTTCTTACTATTGTAATATCCTTTTCTTTAACATAATCAATATTAATTTCTGATAGTGTATTTTGATTTTTACCTATTACAATACAGGGTTTGTTTCTCCAAAGCATAAAGCATTCGTCGCTTTTTTTCTTCAATATGAATTCCTCAGCCGCGAGGTTAAAGTATGGGTCAGTACAATTATTATTAATATATAACATATTCTCACTCCCAAATTCTCAAAAAACTATAATCACTCTAATTGTAAGGTATTAACTAGATATAAACAAGTATTATAGAGAAGTATTATAGGTAGAAATATCTTTAAAGAATACTACAATATGTTAATAATTAAACAATTTACATCTTTTTGCTAAAGTAGATAGTTATTTTAAAGATATTTATTGAATAGTGTGAATAATTATAATAAAATACTATTAACTAATACAAAGAAGTATTAGCTGTGTTAAAATAATAATAGGCTAGATGATAATAACGAGAGATATCTTTTATGATAGCCGAAGGAGCAATATAGAAAGTGCCGATTTCTGTAGAAACTCTCAGGCAAAAGTATCGTTATTTGATGGACCTCTGAAAAGCTGATATACAGCACCGAAGGAGCAATTCACCAAAGAACCACAGGTGTAGAAACTCTCAGGTAAATAAACAGAGGAATAGGATGGCAAAGGTATTAATACGCCCTCCTATTCCTTTTATATTTCATAATATTTTTTTAATATTGTGATTACTAAGGAATAGTGGGTATGTTAAAACAATTAGCCTCTATTCCTTTTTTAATACATACATAAGATATGGAATGAGAGGTATATTAACAATATATTGGAGGGACGAAAATGGAGAATGTAAAAAAGACTTCACTATTCAATGTACATGGAAGGTATGGTGGAAAGATAATTGATTTTGCTGGCTGGGCTTTACCCGTACAGTATGAGGGTATTATTCCAGAACATGAGGCAGTAAGAAATGCAGCAGGCTTATTTGATGTTTCCCATATGGGAGAGGTTGAGGTAAAGGGACCACAGGCATTTGACTATGTACAAAATCTTGTTACTAATGATATTTCAGTTCTTGAAGACAATCAGATTATATATACTATGATGTGTTATGAAAATGGCGGAATTGTTGATGACCTTTTAGTATACAAATTTAATAAGGAATTTTACTATCTTGTAATAAATGCAGGCAATATAGATAAGGATTATCAGTGGATGCTTGATAATAAAGGGAACTATAACACTAATCTAGAAAACACCTCTGGAAGTGTTTCAGAGGTTGCTCTCCAGGGACCAAATGCACAGGAGATCCTTCAAAAGTTAACTAAAACAAACTTATCTGATATAAAGTTCTTCTATTGTGATAGAAATGTAGAAGTTTCAGGAATTAAATGTCTTGTTTCAAGAACAGGATATACAGGTGAGGATGGATTTGAAATTTACACATCAAATGAGAATATTGAGATGATTTGGGATAAAATAATGGAAGCAGGTAAAGACTTAGGGTT
>JARDZI010000175.1 GCA_029240935.1 Clostridiales bacterium | reverse complement strand
TAGTTGGAGGTATAATATCATTTTTTATAGCTAGAGCAAGAATAACTCCTTCAATTCCTCCTGCTGCACCTAACAAATGTCCTGTCATAGATTTTGTAGAACTAACAGGTATTTCAAATGCTCTCTCTCCAAATATACTTTTAATTGCCAGAGTTTCAAATTTATCATTATAATCTGTGGATGTACCATGGGCGTTAATATAGCTAATATCACTACTTTTTAAACCTGCATCATTTATAGCTAATTTCATGGCATGGGCTGCACCTTTGCCCTCAGGGTCTGGCGAAGTCATATGATATGCATCACAGCTTGCTCCATAACCTAAGATTTCTGCATATATTTTTGCACCTCTATTTAATGCATGTTCTAATTCTTCAATTACTAATATGCCTGAACCCTCTCCCATTACAAAACCATCTCTATTTTTATCAAATGGTCTTGAAGCTGACTTAGGATCTGGGTTAGTAGATAGAGCTTTCATAGAACTGAAGCCAGCTAGTGCCATTGGTGTAATAGCCGCTTCTGTACCCCCAGTAATCATAACATCTGCTTCTCCTCGCTGTATTACTTTAAAAGCATCACCAATTGCATTTGTTCCTGAAGCACATGCTGTTACAATAGTTTCATTAATGCCCTTAGCACCTAATGCCATAGCTACCTGTCCTGCTGCCATATTTGCTATCATCATGGGAACAAAAAATGGACTTACTCTTTTAGGTCCTTTTTCATTAAAAACAGACACCTGTTCTTCAAAGGTTTCTATTCCACCAACTCCACATCCAAGAATTACTCCCATACGGTTTTTATCAAAACTAAAAGCTTCAAGTTCTGAATCTCTAATGGCTAAAGTAGAAGCACCTATAGCATATTGTGCATTTCTATCCATTCTTCTGGCTTCTTTTCTATCAATAAACTCCTCAACGTTAAACTTCTTAACTTCAGCACCTATTTTAACATTAAATGCCTCTGTGTTGAATCTCTCTATAAAATCGATACCACATTTACCATTAATAATATTACTCCAAAACTCATTTATGTCATTACCTAATGAAGAAATTACTCCTAAGCCTGTTATTACAACTCTTTTTTTCATATTATCCTCCTTTTTTTCAGAGGATCAGGTAATTTAACGGTCATTTATGTTAACTATTAAAATAATAAATTCATTTTAAAAGCCCCGAATAAATTCGGGACTAAAACTACATGTCAGTATGTTCTTTTATATAGTTTACAACATCACTAACTTTTTGAATTTTTTCTGCTTCTTCATCTGGTATTTCTAGGTTGAATTCATCCTGTAAATCCATTATAAGTTCAACTACATCTAAAGAATCTGCTCCAAGGTCATCCATGAATGATGACTCCATTGTTACTTCATCAGCATCAACACCTAAAATATTTGAAACTATTTCCTTTACCTTTTCAAATATCATCAAGCTCACCTCCCTTCAAATGACTCACATATAATATATTACATAACCATTCCTCCGTCAACATTTATTACCTGACCCGTTATATAATTAGATTCATCCATTGCTAAAAATATCGCTGTAAATGCAATATCCTCAGGATTACCCTCTTTTTTCATAGGAATTTTCGTTAATATTTCATCCTTTACCTTATCTCCTAGCACATCAGTCATTCTAGTTTTTATAAAACCTGGTGCTATAGCATTTACTGTTATGTTTCTAGTAGCAAATTCTTTTGCAGCAGATTTTGTCAATGCAATAACACCTGCCTTAGAGGCAGCATAGTTTGCCTGGCCTATATTTCCAGTTAGACCTACTACTGAAGCCATATTTATTATTCTTCCGCTCTTTTGCCTTATCATGTGCCTGGAAATACATTGTATTGTATTAAAGGTTCCTTTTAAATTTATATCAATTACCTTTTCAAAATCCTGTGGGGTCATTTTCATTAATAATGTGTCTTTTGTTACTCCAGCATTATTCACAAGAATATCTATTCTATCATATTTTTCTATTACATATCTAATCATACTATCAACATCATTATAGTTTGAAACATCACACTTTAATGCCTCAGCAACCCCTCCATTTCGAATAATTTCGTCAACCGCTTCCAAGGCACCCTTAGGATTACCACTATAGTTTATAACAACCCTGGCACCTTCCTCAGCATATTTTAAAGCTATTGCTCTACCAATTCCTGAGGATGCACCAGTGATTAGTGCAATTTTGTTTTTAAGTCTCATTTTTTTCCCTCACATTAATTAAGATCATTTAAAAGCTTTTCTAAAGATTTTATATCTTCAACATTGTAGAGTTTCTTGCTTGCATCAATTTTCTTAACAAAATTAATAAGTGCCCTTCCTGGCCCAACCTCAATAAATCTTTCTATCCCATCATCAATTAGCTGAATAATGTTTTCCTCCCATCTAACCGATGAGGATATTTGATTTTTCAACTTATTTATTGTATTATTAGCATCATCATCATAATATCTATTATCATAGTTAGCTATAATCTTCTTTTTGGGTGATTTTATATGGTGTTTTTTTATTTCTCTTTCCAGTTCTTCTCCAGCTGAGCTTAACAAGCTTGAATGAAATGGGCCACTAACATTTAACATTACTGTCTTTATAGCTCCCATATTCTTAAGTATAACAGCAGCCTTCTCAACAAGAACTTTTTCTCCAGAAATCACTATTTGGCCAGGGCAGTTATAATTTGCCACCTCAACTATTCCTTGGTTCTTTAATGACATACAACACTCTTCAATTGTTTCTCTCCCTAACCCAAGTATTGCAGCCATTCCTCCATAACCAACTGGATAAGCTTCCTGCATTATTCTTCCTCGCTGTTTTATCAGCTCCAGACCATCCTCAATATTAAATACTCCTGAATAAATTAGTGCCGTATATTCACCAAGACTTAAGCCTGCAGTATAATCAGCATAAATACTATTTTCCCCTAATACACTTGCTATTGCCATTGAGGTAGTAACTATTGCAGGTTGAGTGTTTTCTGTTTTTGATAGCTCCACATCAGAGCCGCTAAAGCATAATGCCCCAATATCCATTCCTGTTATCTGACTTGCCATTTCATATGTTTCCCTTGCACATTTGAAATTATCATAAATTTCTTTTCCCATTCCAGGGTATTGAGAACCCTGTCCTGAAAATAAAAATGCTGTCCTGATATTACCACCATCCTTATTTTATTAAGTGCTACCCCTAGAATTTTTTAATATTCACCAAATTAGAATTATATTCATGAATTAAATCCTGAACAATTTTTTCGCAGTATTTAATATCTTTAATTAATCCTGCTATTTGACCTGACATTACAGAACCATTTTCAACATCTCCATCAACAACTGCTTTCCTTAATCCCCCCTTCCCAAGTTCCTCCATTTCCTCATTTGTTCCTCCGGTTTCTTCTAGCTTTTCAAACTGCCTTGTTAGCTTGTTTCTTAAGCATCTTATTGGATGTCCTGTTCTTCTTCCTGATGCAACAGCATCTCTATCCTTTGCATTAATAATAGCATGTTTATAATTCTCATGTACTATACATTCCTTAGAACACACAAACCTTGTTCCCAATTGGACCCCATCAGCACCTAGTGCAAAAGCTGCAAGCATTCCTCTGCCATCTCCTATTCCACCTGCTGCAATTACTGGTATGTTAACAGCATCCACCACCTGTGGTACAAGGCTCATTGTAGTTAATTCTCCAATATGGCCTCCAGACTCTGTACCCTCTGCAATAACCCCATCAACACCCTCCTGTTCAAGTCTTTTTGCTAATGGAACAGATGGTACTACTGGAAATATTTTAATTCCTGCTTCCTTTAAAGCCTTTATATACTTCCCTGGGTTACCAGCTCCTGTTGTAATAACTGGTACTCTTTCATCAATAATAACCCTCATAACTTCCTCAACAAATGGGGACATTAACATTACATTAACTCCAAATGATCTATCTGTTAATTGCTTTATATTCTTAATTTGATTTCTTAAATATTCTCCATCAGCATTTCCAGCAGCGATTATTCCAAGCCCTCCTGCATTAGAAACTGCTGCGGCAAGGTGGTATGTGGATACCCATGCCATACCTCCTTGAAATATTGGATATTCAATATTAAGTATTTTACATATATCTGCTCTCAATGTAACACCTCCAAACCTGTTTATGTCATTAACTAAATCAACCATTTAATAAGTAAAGCACCATATGTCAGCCCTGCGCCAAACCCAACCAAAACAATTTTATCGTTTTTTTTAATCTTCTTATCCTTATAAACCTCATATAGTGCCACAGGTATAGATGCAGATGACATATTGCCATACTTATCAATCGATATTCCTACCCTATCCATTGGAAAGTGAAGACGTTTTACTGCTGATTCTATTATTCTTATATTTGCCTGATGGGGTATTAAATAATTAATATCCAAAATATTCAACCCGGTATTTTCTAGAATATGATTTACTGCATCGGGCATTGCCTTAACAGCAAATTTAAATACCTCAGCACCATCCATATGTGTATAATTTAATCCCTTTTCCATGGTATCAAATGAAGCTGGTGTCCTTGATCCTCCTGCAGGTAATGTTAGATATGCTCCTCCTGATCCATCAACCTTAATATACTGGTTTATTATTCCTTCATCCTCTGTTCTTGATATAACTACTGCTCCTGCACCATCCCCGAAAAGTACACAGGTATTTCTATCATTGAAATTTGTTATTCTAGAAAGAATATCACAACCGATTACAAGGATGTTTTTATATAATCCTGTCTTAATAAATTGGTTAGCCACAGTAACTCCATAAATAAACCCAGAACAACCTGCTGATAGATCAAAACCGGCAGCATTGACTGCTCCAATATTATTTTGTACAATCGCAGCTGTTGCAGGAAACATCATATCAGGAGTTACAGTACAAACAATAATAAGATCAATTTCCTCAGGTTTTATCTTTGCCATGCTTAAAGCTTCAATTGCTGCTTGAGTAGATAAGTCAGAGGCTGCAATATCA
Source organism: Clostridiales bacterium (assembly GCA_029240935.1). GTDB lineage: Bacteria > Bacillota > Clostridia > Clostridiales > Caloramatoraceae > JARDZI01. The sequence continues at coordinate 2,312 of JARDZI010000175.1, read as the reverse complement.
ATAGATGCTATTCTTCTTTCCTTTATGCCTGTTCTTGTAGTTATCCATTCGTCGCTAGTCTCAACCATTTTTTCAAGCTCAAAGTTTGTTAATACCCTCTCAGGTAGTGAAATCCCTATACCTGTAATTCCTGCCACATACTTCATAGCAATCTCTCCTATAAATTATTGTTATTGTTATTCTCATTCGTCTCTATTTCATTTCTAATGCTTTCCACAACACCTCCTTCAATACATAAAACTGCCTGCCTTACTGCATTTTTCATAGCCTTTGAGTTTGAGCTGCCATGGGCCTTTATAACCGGGCCATTAACTCCAAGAAGTATTGCTCCACCATGCTCTGTATAATCAAATTTCTTTTTAAATTTTCTAAATACAGGTTTTAGCAAAAGTCCACCTATTTTTGTTCTTGTTGTTGACATTATTTCCTCTTTTAAAGTATCAAAAATAGTTTGAAAAACTCCTTCAAATACCTTTAAAATTACATTTCCAGTAAATCCATCACATACAACAACATCTATATTTCCTTCAGGTATGTCTCTACCTTCCACATTTCCTTTAAAATTCAAATTACTTTCCTTTAAAAGCTTATGGCACTCCTTTACAAATTCAGTACCCTTCTCCTCTTCTGCACCAATATTAACCAAACCAATGGATGGAGACTCCATTTTAAATACTTTTTTCATATATACTTCACCCATCAATGCAAATTGTAAAATATTTTGAGTTTTACATTCTGCGTTTGCACCTGAATCCATTAATAAAAATGGTCCATTCTTACCTGGAATAATTGGGGCTAGACCTGGTCTATCAACTCCCTTTATTCTTCCTACCACAAATAATCCACCTGCAAGAAGTGCTCCTGTATTTCCTGCTGAAATAAAAGCATCTCCAATACCATCCTTTAACATTTTCATACCAACAACCATTGATGAATCCTTCTTTTTTCTAATAGCTTGTGCAGGATGATCATTATTATTTATAATTTCTGTGGTATGTAAGATTTGAAGCTTACTCCTATCAATTTTCTCATTAGCTAAAACAGCTTTAATTTTACTCTCATCACCAACTAATATAATTTCAACATTAAACTCATTTAAAGCTGCCACAGCTCCCTTTACTATCTCCTCTGGAGCATTATCTCCACCCATTGCATCAATAATTATTTTCATGAATTTCCCCCCTTATTATCCTCTATACCAACAAGTGCAAATTTACCTCTGAATACTTCCTGTTGATTTACATAGAGAAATACCCATACAAAATATTTATTACCCCTTACTCTTATTACCTCACCTTTAGCAACAAGCCTTTCTCCAGACAAAACAGGTCTTTTATATTTTATATTAGCTATTCCAATTAATGCTGCTGTAACATCAACAATAGCTAGTGCAAGTGTTTCTGCCATTGCATACATATACTGTCCCTTTACCACCTTTGTCTTTTCAAATACCATGCTCTTATCTGTTTCCAGAATGGATATTGCACTTTTCCCAGGGGTTATGTCAATTAACTCTCCAACAAATTCCCTACCTACAATTGTTTTAACCTTAGCAAAATTAGTTTCAGCTACATTTTTAACCCTTTCTCTTAACTCAGGTATTCCTAGCTCCATTCTATCTAACCTAATAGTTTGTATAGATACATTAAATTTATCAGAGAGTTCCTCATCAGTAACAAATGGATCCTCCTTTAGAATATCCTGAAGCTTTTGCTGTCTTTCAGTTTTTTTGAATTTTTCATTCATAGGTCCCACTCCTTATACTTAATTTTATGACCTACTACTAATAACAAGTATATAGGACATCTTTTAAAAAATCAATACATTATTTCTATTTTACTTTCTAATCTAGTATAATACAAAAATTAACAATAAATCTATATAAATAAAAAGAAAGTCTCATAGAGACTTTCCTTTTTAAATTATTTAGCAATTACAGCTCGATTTTTGTAATATCCACAGTTTGAACATATTCTATGTGCAAGCTTCATTTCATGGCACTGTGGGCATTCAACCATACCTGGCATAACTAACTTCCAAGTTTGCGCTCTTCTTTTATCTCTTCTTGATTTTGAATGTCTTCTTGCTGGATTTCCCATTGCTACACCTCCTTAATCACCCTTAAAAAGGTCTTTAAGTACTGCTAATCTTGGATCAACATTATTCTTATTACAGTTACATTGATATTTATTTAAGTTTTTCCCGCACACAGGACATAATCCCCTACACTCTGGGCTGCAAAGAAATTTAATGGGCATTGAAAGAATAATGTTATCCATAACCATATCCTTTAAATCAATACTATTCTCTTC